>DZBC01000100.1 GCA_022729835.1 Sulfuricurvum sp.
TCATGGGTGGCCGGATCAAAACGTCACGGGTGGCCAGATGGGTGCGTTTTTTGCAAGCACGGACAATCCGACCGCTTCGATTAGATTGGAAATCACAATCTTTTGAAGCTCCCGATTCATGGCTTCGTCAGTATTGTAGATGCTGATCGATCCCAAACGCACACCGTTACTTGAGAGAATATCGCCGTGCTGCACCCACATGCAACGCTCCAGCGCCACTCTGTGCCCTACGCTAAGCGGATCAAAATCAACAACCCGACCCTTATCGTCACGGATCTTGCCACTGACATAAGCAGCCTCTCCGACAATCTGTGCCATATTGATATCTTCGATGATAATGGCGTAGTGCCCCTGACGCTCTACTTCAGTGCGCACCAGATGCTCATATTCATTCACGGCGTACGCTTCCATGAGCGAAGCCATATTGCTCTGCAAAGAGAGGATACTTGAGTGCGTCCCTGCTTGCATCTTGTCAAGCGTCTGCTCTTTCATCACCACATAGCTATAACGCGCCTGCACAAACATCACAAGCGCGACCGCTACAAAAATAAAAGCACCTAAAATTGCATAGAGTGAAAAATGGCGTTGCGCCAAACGCATCATCGCGTATCCTCTGACGACGCCTCAAGACCAAGTACATTACGGCGAATGATCGGAAGTTGGGATGCGATCGTTTCGGTCGATACCGCCAACACAGGAAGCTTCTGTTCGCGCATCGGCACTTCACCGCGCCAGTGCCGCTGCATCGTCTCTACCGCAGTTTCACCCATCAAGTAGGGCTGTTGCATCGCCGCTGCCACTAAAACGCCCTCGGAAATCAACCTCACAAACTCAGGCTCAGCGTCGAAGCAGACCAGTAGTATCTGAGTGCTTTTGTTCGCATCATTGATCGCATCGAGCGCTGCTTGATAACGATCCGATCCTTGCAGCCACAAAGCCCGCAAATCAGCATGTTTGGCGATCAATTCACGAGCAAATTCATAGGTCTCACGATACGAAAAATCGACCTGCTGGCGAATGTCGGCGCCTTTGATGTCATACGATTTCATCGCCTCCATAAATCCCGCCGTGCGCTCTTGCCCATTAACACGTTTTTGAGGAATGGCGATAATCCCCACGCGACCCTCACGCCACCCCTTTTCCGCCATGGTGCTGGCCAGAATCCGACCAATCGCATAGGCTCCGTCGCGGTTGTTTGAGGAGATATAAGAGAGATACGTGCCACCCTCGGTGCCGATATCAGAGATGACAACCGGAATACCCGCTTGCGCAGCCATTTTGAGAATCGTCACACAGGCCGATGAGTTGGTCGGGGAGACGATGATGCCATCCACCCTCTGACGTATTGCCGAAGCAGCATGTTCCAGCTCACGCTTACTGCTGTTGTCGGCACTGTAGGTTTGTATCTCATAGCCCAGCGCGTGCGCTTTGGCTTCGATACCCCGCGACATGATGGTCCAAAACGGAATGCGCAGATCAGAGACCAAATAGACCAAACGCTTGGGCGGCGTAGGAGCGGATGGCGCACCCCATAGTAGCGCAGACCCCATACACAAAAAAAGTATGAATACACAGTGTTTCATCGTCTTCATAACGGCTCCTTTCATCTTCTCTCGTTACCACCAATATTCAAGCTGAACACCTGCGTTGTCACCGGAGGTTTCATCAAAAACGTCCGATGTACCCACCAAGCCTTTTGCATCCTCAGACCATGTGGCATGGGTGTAATAGAGTCTAAGAACGGGTCGTGCCGACACCCCTTTTTGCGTTGCAAGCTCCACTGCTGCCGTGGTTTTGAGTAGCGCAAATTGCTGATCGTTCGCATGTTCCAAGACATGATCATACCCCACTTCACCCACCAGACGCAGCATCTCATTGACGAACAGATAGGGACGTAAGCCTAAAGAGAACCAATCACTTCTGCCGGTCGTTGAAACACGTCCTTTGAAGCGATACTCGTACACCAGATTGGCCATCATCCCCAATTGGTCGTTTTGCCAATCGTGATGATGGATCAAGCGCCAGGTTTGCGCTTCATCAATAATTTTTGGATCGTCTATAAGCACCTGCGCCAAAGCTTCCCGATCAAACTGTTTTTGCATGAAGGGCACGTAGGAGCCTGCATCTTTGGAGAGCCCCTGACCGTACAAAAGTCCACTGGTATGCTCACCATGTATACCCCACGCAACATCGGATTTTCCTTGATACAGTACGCCCATAGCCCATCCTGTGGTTGCATCTAGTGTGCGCTGCGCGTCAAAGCGCTTCTGCGTGATGTACATGTAATTGGCAAAAAGGTGTATTTGGGCGTCATCCAGACGCTTCAGCAACCTAAAATCATGGCTCAGAAGAAGGGCTTTCTCCTGCGTACCTTCAGGACCGATCTGGTCAAAAGTCAGTGCATAGAAGCCATCAAAACCCCCAAGCGCTACATCGCCGATTCCTGCTCCGTCGCCACTCATATTGAGATACCAGAAGTCGCTCATATGCACGTCGAAACGCCGATAAAAACGTCGCCCCACCCAAAAGCTCGCCTCTATGCCAGGCAGATTGGACCACTCCGTAAAAAACTCTCCCCATTCAAAAAAATCGATACGCTCGTCATTGGGTCCATAAAAGAGCGGACGTACTTGGGAGTGAACCTTGATGCCGTTGTCAAAATTTAGATCCTGATAAAGCCCAAGCTCAATCCAGCTTTCGCACTCATTGCCCAAACGGTACTTCGACCCGGCTCCCGGTGCGGAAAAACAGAGATCAGACGCCCCCATCAACGAAGTCTGTACCCGCCCATAGCCAGACGTGCCGGTCTGCATTTCGACCGCCTCCAAAACCCCAAGCGCCAGTAAAAAAAGAAGCCAACCCCTTACTTGCACGCGAACCCTCCGTGATCTATGTGCTTGGAGTATACTACAACGGACAATAAAGAGAGCGAAAAGGTCAGGATGTCGCCACTACAGGGCACTGCTCCTGCGCCAAAACGTGCCATACCCGCTCCATCAAAAGTGCATCACAACCATCTCGATAGAAGTGTTTTAGGTGTTTCAGCGGTTTGAATCCGCGCTTTTCATACAGTGCGATGGCGCCGATATTGTCAACGCGCACCTCCAGCACCATCTCTCTAAACCCTCTTTGATGCAACGCATCTATGGCAAAATCCAGCAAAGCTCCGGCGATCCCTTGTCCTCTGACGCGCTCATCTACACCCAAAGAGTAGAGCTTGGCACGTTTGCGTCCCCGTGTCAACACCAACACATATCCAAGCAGTTCCCCCCCATTGCCAAAAGCCGCATACAAAAGGTTACATGTAAGGTGATGGCGAAACATTCGCCGTGAAATGGGGAAGTTGTGCGGCTCAAACAGACGCCGTTCCAGCGCGTCAAGCGCAGCGACATCCCCAAGCTCTGCGCAGCGGAGTGTCATTTTTGGTAGATAGTGTATTTGGGTACGAGCTTGAAGGGGCGGTAGCTCATCTTCACTTTTTTGAGGTTTTCAAAGCCCATGTCATCACCAACATTGATGTAAATCACCCCGTAGTGCTCCTTAAGTACCTTGCAAAACTCCCTAAAGATAAACTGTGCGCAGCCCATCACCTCAAAATCGGTTTTTTCAATAATGACGGTCGCCGTGTCAAAACTGATCCGCTCACCGACGGTGAAACCTTTAAGCTCATCATCGATGTAGATCACCAACCCAATGAGTTGCAAATCGTCGTAGTGCTTGAGCATCCGCTTGATTGCGTGGCGCTCCATGTGGATGCCTTCTAAAAAATACTCAGCTTCCTCTTTGGGCATATACTTGACGCGGTCGCTGAGCCATTTATTGAAGAGCTGCATAATCTCTTCGCCGTGTTGCGTACTTTGTAGCAACTCTATACGGTGGTTGGGGTAGGACTTGGTGAACTTGTTGATCTCGGTGCGTTTGGTGTGGTAGCTGTTGCCGCGCAGCTCGATGAGTGCATCAGCTTCGTAGACGTAATCGACGAGCTTTTTTTCGACCACGTAGTTTTCCAGCATCTCAAACATACTCTCAGCTTCGTTGGCGTTTTGCAAAAACTCCTCGATCATCGCCTCTTGCACATAATCGATACGGGCATAAAAATGCGAGGTATTGTTGGCATTCATGATCTCGAAGCACTTCTTCATCGCATCGGTGAGGTGTTTTTTCTTGCCCAGCGGCGGCAACAGCATCATTAGCTCCCCGCCTGCCATCACAAAGAGACAAAAGCACTTCTCGATGATGGCGTAAAAACCGCTGGCATTGGCCAACCAGATGTAGTTGGCCGCAAAGGTGTAGTCGCTGAGTTCTATTTCAAGCTTTTGAAGATACTCCTCGATGATCGGTTTTACTTTCAGGGTAAAGGGTTTGAGGGAATGTTTGTTAACAGTAAGACTAGGCATAGTAGGGATTACTCACATGGGGAAGATAGTTGGCGAATTGTACTCCTTTTTAATCTCTTTACAAGTGCGATTTGAATGTAATGTCATAACGCTAAAATGCGCTACTTTAAAGGAGTTACATGTACTGGTATGAGGCCGAAATAGCCGCGCTGGAGCAGCGCATTCGCAACGGTGAGATTTCTAAGGGTGCCAACCTCTTTTATGGTAGCTCTTCGTTTCGTCTGTGGGAGAATCTGCGCGGGTCTTTTGCCCCTTACTCGGTTGAAAATATCGCCTTTGGCGGCTCAACACTCGAAGCGGCGGTCTACTTCTTTGAGCGCATTGTCGTCCCTTGTGAACCTTCCAGTCTGATCTTCTACGCCGGCGACAACGACATCGGTGATGGCAAATACCACACCGAGATCATGGCCGCCTTCGAAGCCCTGCTCGCCAAACGGGCCAAATACCTCAGTGGCGTCCCGTTCACCTTTGTCTCGATCAAGCCCTCGCCCGCCCGTCACCATCTAATCCATCGCATCCGGCTGGTGAACCGCTACATCCAAGAGCGTTTCGAAGAGCTAACCGGCAGCTTCTACCTCGACGTGCACCACCGCATGTTTACCCCCGATGGAATGCCCGACCCTTCACTCTTTGCCGCCGACGGACTGCATCTAAGTCCTAGTGGCTACGAGCTGTGGCAAGAGCTCTTTTGGCTACACCGCGACGAGATCTTTGTGTGAGTATCGTGCGGCACTATCATTTATGGTACTCCAGTGCGCTGCGGCGCGAAATGGAGCTACTCGTTTTCGGTCACGCCGGTGCGCGTGTCATTGTCTTTCCGACCAAAGCCGGGCGTTTTTTTGATTATGAGAACTGGAGGCTCGTTGAGGCGCTCAAACCCAAACTCGAAGCGGGCTATATCCAGCTCTTTTGTGTCGATAGCGTGGATGCGGAGAGCTTCTATTGCGACTGGTGCGTACCCCAAGACCGCACACGACGTCATCTGCTTTTTGAGCGCTACATTCTTGGCGAAGTGCTCCCTTTTAGCCAACACTGCAACCCCAACCCCTTTGTTATCGCTCATGGCTGCTCGCTGGGCGCCTATCACGCACTCAACATCGCCTTTCGTCATCCGCAACACTTCCACAAAGTTGTCGCGCTAAGCGGTCGCTATGATCTGGGGCTGAGCGTGGGTGGCTACCGCGACCTTTTCGACGGCTACCGCGACGCGCTCATCGTAGAGAACACCCCCAACCACTACATTCCTAGACTCTCTGAAACCGAGCGGCTCGAACGCATCCGCGCTTTGGAGATCACCATCGCCATTGGCCGCGAAGACGTTTTGCTGCAAAACAACCTCGAACTCAGCCAAGCAATGACACGCCAAAAGATCAACCACCATTTGTATATTTGGGATGAAGAGGCGCACCGCTCACGTTACTGGCGGCAGATGGTCAAACACTATCTCTAACCTTCATTTTTTTGGCTACTATTCCGCCATCAAAATCAAGGAGCTCGCATGTTCTTCGAGTACTTTCTCTCGTTTGGCCTCTTCTTCCTGAGCGCCGTGGCTATTGTGGCGCTTTTTTTGGTGCTTTACGCACTTGTTACCCCCTACGATGACTACCGCCTAATCTTCGAAGAGCACAACACTGCTGCTGCTTTGGGGTTTGGTGGCGCGATTGTCGGTTTGTGTATCGTACTGCACAGTGCACTGATACACTCGGTCTCTTATGTCGATTTTTTGATCTGGGCCATCGTGGCGATGGTGATCCAACTGCTCTTCGCGTTTGGCGTCACCAGACTCAAAGGCAAACTCTCTTTTGAAGCGTCCATCGTCAAAGGCGACATCAGTGTCGGCACCCTCATGGCGCTACTCTCGGTCGCCATCGGATTGCTTAATGCGGGGTCGATGAGCTACTAGCGACACACTCAGTACAAAAACCCGAAAAGCCAAAGCGGGATTTTGTGCTTATGCGTAGTCGTATCTACATCTATCGCCAAATAGCTTTTATCTGCATCTTTGATTTGGGTAAAATCTTTCCCTTTGCCACCCACTTCAAAAACAATCCCATCAACTATAAAATCTCCTATGTTACTATAGTAAATCTCTTGAAATACATTGACAAAAAATGTCTCTCGAACAGTTCCTATATCGGTAGCTATCTTTTGGTCATTTGCTAGTGTATGAAGAATATTCGTGTTTTGAAAATAGAGTTTTTCAGGTTTTTTGCTGTGTTTGGAACTCTGTTTTTTGAGTGTTCTAAATATGTCTGTTTTGTCCAAAATATCAAGGTATGTGTAGAGTGTCGGCTCACTGACGCCTAACTCTTTGGCCAGAGAATCTATTTTCACTAAAAATGGTACTTTTGAAGAGAGCACTGCATAAATGAGTTTTTTAAAAGAGATAAGGTTCTCAAACTTTATCTTTTGTGTTGATGGAATATCTTCATATATGATTTTTTCTATGGAGTTGAAAAGTTTACCATCAAAACTCTCGTCACTTTTGCTTGCCATAAAAAATGGATAAGCCCCATTTTTGAGATAGTTTTTAAACTCTCTAAAAAGATTTGGATATTTTTGTGTCAGTTCAAAAGATATATTGTTGTGATGTGATAGCAACTCCTCATAAGAGAGTGCGGGAAGATTGACATTGTGCTTGATCTCAAAATACTCTTTGAATTTCAACGTATGAAGCTCTTTAGTGACAACCCTTCTGCTGAGATCGTGACTTTGCATCAGTATGTTGAGCATAGAAGATCCACTGATACGCAGCGTCAGATCAGGATAAAGATCGTAAAGGTTTTTGATGTGTGCCGCCCACTCTTTGAACATATGCACTTCATCTATGACAACGACTCTTCCGCCTAGTTTATAAAACTCCCCTGCTATCTCTATAATGCCACAAGCAGCGATACTGATGTCATCTGCACTAAAATAGAGTGCTTCATCAAGAGCGTATTGCGATAGATATTGGAGCAAAAGAGTAGTTTTTCCTACACCTCTTGCCCCAATGAGGGCGATAAGCCTTTCATCACTATTTATAAACGCAAATTCCTCTCTTGTGTACGCTATATTTTTAGCTAATGCTACTAGTCTCCTCTGTTTCTCCTGTAGTTGCTCTATCATGATATGCCTTTATTAAAAAAGTACAGTTTATCATAAATACAATAAATGTTAAAGTGTACTTTAGTTTTATCAAACCCC
>DZBC01000002.1 GCA_022729835.1 Sulfuricurvum sp.
TGGGTGGCCGGATCAAAACGTCACGGGTGGCCGGATGGGTGCGTTTTTTGCACCTGAAATCAGTTTTGGAAAACGACCCGAAAAGCGGAACGGCGTTAGGGCAGAATTGCTACAAAATACGGTTGCAAAACTCATCCGTACCTGTCGGCAAAAGCGGAGGATTTCGTATCGTCAAACTCTTTGGCACAACTACGGCGTGAAATCAAGGTGCCATAGTGTCATCTGATCGCATCAAGGGCTTGATACGCCTCATCTTTTGAAACAGTATCACCCTTTTGTCATGCTTCGAGGATAGCCCCAAAAGCCCTGTTCTCGAAGTCTTCGGTAACCAATGCATAAAAATACTCTGAAAGGCATCATACTACCCACAGGCTTCAATCACATCCAAAAGTTGCTTCACAATCTTCGGATGTAACATCTCTCCGCTGTGGTGCGGTAATACCATACGACAGCTCTTTTTGACATAGATACGATGACTTCCCTTTTGACGCTCCAAACTGAAACCTTGCTGAAAGAGTAGCTTTTCGGCTTCTTTGGCCGTAAGTCTAGGCTGTTTGTCGCTCACCGATTAGCACCTCGATCGGAGCAATCATGGTGTGTTTGGCTCTGATCGATTCGATTTCACTACTGCCCAAACTTTCGATATACAATGCTACGGCTTCCTTGATGTTTTCCAAAGCTTCTTCGTACGTTGATCCCTGAGAGACACACCCTTGCATCCCCGGTACATAGGCGAAGTAGCCGTCATCATCTTTTTCAATAATCGCATTGAGCAACATAAGTGATCCTTTTGACGGTTATAGCACTATTATAACACACGCCTCCGCGCAAAGCCGAAACTACATAATGGTACGCTGTCTTTGCACTGCGCGATCGAGACGATCACGGGTAATGTTGTCGGGTTACAGGTGCTGTATGACGATCTGCAGTCGGATGCAACTATACGCTAATCGCAAAGAGACCGTCTGACAACCCTAGCGGTGCACCGTACATGTAAGACCCCCTATGCTACAATCACCGCTCAACTCACCCAAGGGCCAACGCGTGAATCCGACCTCTGAAGTACTTGCCAGAAAATACCGTCCCGTCAACTTTGAAGAGCTGATCGGGCAAGAGAGCATATCGCAGACCCTTTCGCTTGCGCTCGATGCCAACCGCCTCTCTCACGCCTACCTCTTCTCGGGGCTGCGCGGCTCAGGCAAGACCTCGACGGCGCGGATCTTTGCCAAAGCCCTTATCTGCGACCTTGGCCCTACCTCCAAGCCCTTCGGTACCTGCCCCAACTGCACGATGGCCGCGCAAGGCCGCCATTTGGACATAGTGGAGATGGATGCCGCTTCAAGCCGCAAGATCGACGATATCCGCGACCTTATCGAGCACACCAAATACAAGCCCGCTTCGGCGAAGTTCAAAATCTTCATCATCGACGAAGTGCATATGCTCACCAAAGAGGCCTTTAATGCCCTGCTCAAGACCCTCGAAGAGCCACCTTCGTATGTGAAGTTCATCCTCGCCACCACCGACCCGCTCAAGTTGCCCGCCACCATCCTCAGCCGCACACAGCACTTTCGCTTCAAGCGCATCGCCACCCACGCCATCGTCGCGCATCTGACGCACATCTTACATGTAGAGAACATTCAGTTTGAAAGCGAAGCCCTCGAAATCTTGGCACGCAGCGGCTCAGGTAGCCTACGCGACACCCTCACCCTGCTCGATCAAGCCATCATCTATTCCAAAAACTACGTCGATGTCGCCACGGTCACGGAGATGCTGGGGCTTGTCGATCCGCAGTTTCTCGCCGAACTCTTTAACGCAGTTTTTGCCAAAGACCGTGTACGCTTGGTAGAGTATCTGCGCGCGCTAGACGAGTACGAAGCGGAGATGGTGGTGGATGAGATGATCGCTTATCTGCAAGAGCGTCTCTACGCCCATGACGCGGCCTTTTCCACCCTGCTGCTGGAGCGCTTTTTTCGTATCCTCAGCGATGCCAAAGGGCTGTTGGGACTCAACGCGGAGGGGGGATTTGTGCTGGGGCTGATGCTCTTTAAGATGGTCGAAGCGCTCAAGGTCAAAGAGATCGATCAGATGATCGAATCGCTTGAACAAGAGATTCACCGTAGTAGCCCAAGCGCCACACCTGCGCCAAGCACTGCAGCGCCGCTTGCGCCACAGGCACCCACACCACCGCTCGAACGACGAGAGCGTGACCTCTTTGAAAGCCTCAAAGCCAAAATCATGGACCGTAACAGCGATCTTGGCACCTGTTTTGCCCAGCAGATCCGCTTCGTGTCCTTTGAAAACGGGGTGCTCACTTGGGAGAGTTGCGCCGATGAAGCGGGCAAAAAGCAGCTCAAAGATGGGTATAGCATTATCCGAAATTTTGTACAGCAACTCTTTGGATTTGATACGAAAATCACCGCCGTCGCTTGCAGTAAAGCGCCCGAACCCCAAAACGATGAAGCGCCACCGCAAAGTTACTCTATGACTGAAGAGGCGCAAACACTCTCAGGCAGTTGTATCGCCGATTACGCTGAGGGTGAAGGCCGCGCCAAAGAGTTTGACGGGCACAGCATCCTAGAAGAGCCTCTCGTCAAAAAAGCGGCAGAACTCTTCGAAGCACGCAAGATCACGGTGCAGGCAAAAGTCTAGCGCTTAAACCGCACCAAAAACATTCCGCTGTACTTCTCACCTTTGTATGCCTCCACGCGGTAGATCATCCCATCGGTATCGATCGAAAAGCGTTCAGGAAGTTCACGTTTGTGAATATCTACGCCGCTCTCCACACCCGATGGGTGGGTGTAGCCGATGATATTGATGCGATACCCATCAAGCGGTTTTAGATGAAAATGTGATGCCACATCCACGATCTCGCCTAGATTGACGCGGCGGGGTATGCCATCAATGACCGTTTCTAGCGACGTCAACGTATCATCCGACTCAAAATACTCAGGCAGCACAACACTAAGGCGGTTGTTCCCGTAGTAGAGGCGGTATCCGGGCTTCTGCTCCACCAGACAGATCAGAGGATGAGGGCTTGAAAAGGGTTTTTTGTGCTTGTCTATCGGCACATAGCGCAGCGTTGAGCGTAGCGTGGTGCTGGGCAAGGTAAACTTCTCAAAAAGCGTCACAGGATAAGGGGCGTCGATCACTGCCTTGACCCCCTCTGGCGTTAGATCAAAATGTCGGCGGTACTCAATCCCCAGATAGCGCATATACGCCTCCAGCGCCACTAAATGGTAATAGACCCGATAGTGTGTCGCAAGCTCTTTGCTCCCTTCGTTACCAAATGCCGCTTTGTCGTGGTTGATCGCAAAATAGGTGAGGGTTTTGGCCATTTCCAGATCGCCCTCTGCGGTTTTGGTGTTGCGGATGTGGTAACGGTGCTCTTCACCCACAAGCTTCTTATTCACCTCATCTACAACAAAAGTGGCAATTTTTTCGAGATCCCCATGCTCTTTGACATCGATGTGCGACTGGTCGATAATACAGCTCTGTCCCCAACGCTGCGGATTGTGCTGCGCATCGATAGAGCTGGGGCGGTAATAACCGCTACCATCATGCAGATTCACCACCAGATCAACCTGCTCATCGGTAATCACCGATTGAATTTTGCGCACCACTTCATAATCGGGGTCCTTCACGTCAAGCTCGGCAAATTTTCGGTTCATATCGCCATATCCACCACGCGAGCGCTCGACAATACTGGCGAAGTTGAGGTTGGGGACAATCCAGACATTACCGCAGAACACCTCATAGTGCATACTGAGAATGGCGGCCGCGTTGAAGCCGCCTGGTTCATCGCCTTGGATGCCGCCGACGACCAGCAGCGTGGGTTTGGAAGTGTTGTTTTCCTTTTTGATCAGGGAAAATTCCAACGCCAAAAGCGTTACATGTAACCATAAAACCAAAACCATAAAACGCATCACACCACCTTAATATGCCAGGGTTCGTACTGAACCCCAAACGGATTCGCCTCAGGATAGCGGATAGAGACAAAACCAAGATCCATCAGCCGTTTAAACTCATCGGTCATCTCGAACTCTTCGGTGAAATTGCGCACACCAAACCCCACCTTGCCCACATCAAAATCACCAATACCGTGGTAGGAATAGCCCGCCGGAGCAAGCGACCTTGAAGCGAGCGAGAGGTTTCCCTCTAGCAAAAGTGTCTTGTTCAAAAAGAGCGCCATCTGTTTGACAACCCCACGCACACCAGAGGTGAGCACAATCGAATCACCAATCTTTTCCCTGATCTCTTGATAGTGGCGTAGTGCCTCACCCCGGTAGAGGTAGTGGCCCGTATAAGGAACTTTAAACATCTCTTTTGGAGAGACCACAGCGCTCATACGCTCAATCACCTTCGCGCCGTAAAAGCCGTACTGCCGCGCATCGAAGGTAAAAAGCTCTTCAAAAAGCGCACTCTCCCCAGGCTCAAAGGCACCAACCGCGCCGTAGCGCTGCGCAATGCTGCGCGCCGCATCAAAACTGATGAGGTTGAAGTTGCCATAACCCACGACCTTCTGCACCTGTACCAACCGCTCAAACAGATGCTTTGCCGTCTGCATCCGCTGCTCATCTAGGTAGATCACTTCAGACACAAAAGTACTTAAAGCTTGCTCTTCATGCAGCAGTGGCGATGCGATCAAACCACTCCCTGCGCAGGAGAGCGCGGCCGTGATTTTCAAAAAAGCCCTACGCCTCATCTCGCACTCTTCTTGTTATAAAATGGGCGATAGTATAGCTCATCTCGTCTCGATCCACGCATCACTACGAATTTCGCGCCCATCATCAAAGACCTTGAGCTTGAAGGCTTCCACACACGCTCCAGCTTCTAGGCGCATGATGGCGATTTGCAGGATACTTTTGCACCTATCAGGCACCTCAAAACGTCCGGGGATTGCCGTCAAAAGGCGCTCTATGGGCACCTTTGCATCCATGCCGATCACGTTGTCGCGACATCCCGTGAGTCCCACGTCGCTCAAATACGCCGTCCCCGAATCGATGAGAAAGTCGTCGCTGCCCACATGGGTATGACTGCCCATGATCGCACTCACACGGCCCCGCAACATCATCATAAGCGCACGTTTTTCGCTCGAAGCCTCGGCGTGCATGTCAATCAGAATCGAGCCAATCTCTTTTACATGTAAGGCTTCCACCTCACGAAGCGCACACACAAAGGCGTTGTCGAGCATCGGCGGCATACCGTAGTGGCCCATGAGGTTAAGCAGTGCAAGCCGCTCGCCTGCGACCTCATACACCTTCAAACCCGTACCCGTAACACCTTGAGGGTAGTTGTGCGGTCGGAGGATCTCATACTTGTCAAATAGCGGTAAAATATCTTTTTTATCCCACGTATGGTTGCCGCCCGTCATCGCATCGATCCCGCTGCCAAAAAGCTCCTTGGCGCTTTTTTCGGTCAAGCCAAAACCATGCGATGCATTCTCATAGTTGGCCGCGACAAAATCGATACCGTGCTCCGTGCGTAGCCGCTTTAGATGCTGCTTTACCATCATCCGCCCTGGTCGTCCGATGATGTCCGCGATAAAAGCGATGGTCATAAATCCTCCAAAAAAGCGAATCATAACATGCACCCAATTATACTTCCGTACTTTACATGTAACAAGGATGTTGCCATGCCCGATCGCCTCTTCGTCGCCTACAAACCCTCAGGGCTTAGCTCCAACCAATTTCTAGGCCGCCTCAAACGGCGCTACAAGGTCAAAAAAGCAGGTTATTCCGGCACGCTTGACCCCTTTGCCAAAGGGGTGCTCATCGTGGCGTTTGGCGGCCATACGCGGCTCTTTCGCTTTCTAAACAAAACCCCCAAACGCTACCGCGCTACGCTCTGGCTGGGGGCGCACTCAAGCACACTTGATATCGAAGCTATAGAGCGCATCGACCATGTAGCGCCTTTACATATAAGCGCCATTGAAGCGGCTTTACGTTCGCTTGAAGGCACCCTCACCTACACCCCGCCCGATTTTTGCGCCAAACACATTGACGGGCAACGCGCCTATGATCTGGCGCGTGCAGGACGCGAAGTAGTGCTAGAACCGATCACGTCGCAGATTGATGAACTACGACTGCTACACTACTGCCACCCCTTCATCACCTTTGAAGCCACGGTCTCTGAGGGTACCTATATCCGCTCTCTAGGTAGCCTACTGTGCGCACGTTTGGGGGTAGAGGGCGGATCACTGAGCGCTTTGGAGCGGCTGCGCGAGGGGGTATTTGGCTATAATGGCGAAATGCCAATTGATATCAAAACGGTGCTGAATCTGCCCCAAAACACCCTTTTAGGGGATCTCAAAAAGTTAGAACTTGGGCAAAAACTCCGCCCCGATGAGTTTAGCCTTTCACAAGAGGGCACCTACTGGATCGATGCGGGTGCTTCCATCAGCATCATCTCAATCACGCCTGAGGGCGTCAACTATATTCTCAACAAGGTGGCCGTATGCTAATCCTCTCACGCAAAGCCGACGAATCCATCGTCATCAACGACAACATTACGATCAAAGTGGTCTCCATCGACAAAGGGGTCGTCAAGCTCGGTATCGACGCGCCCAGCGAGGTCACCATCTTGCGCTCGGAGCTGACAAAAGCGGTCACGCAGTCCAACAAAGCGGCTTCGTTTCATATAGACGCTTCGATTTTGACACGGTTAAGCGATAAGTTCAAGTGATGATGACCGTTCACGCCCACGCCAAAGTCAATATTTTTCTCAAAATCACCGGCATGCGCGGCGACTACCACACGATCTGCTCGCGGTTTGTAAAGGTGCACTCTCTCTACGACACCCTCACGCTCTTCCCAAAAACAGTCGATGATTTTGTGCTTGAGGGGGACTTTACATGTAGCCTTGAAGCCAACACCATCTACAAAGCCTACCGTGCACTTTTAGAAGCCACCGACTCCAAAGCGCTTCAAGACCTCATCAAGGGCTACGGCGTGCGGGTGCAAAAGCGCATCCCCCCCTTTGGAGGTCTAGGCGGCGGCAGCTCCGACGCGGCAACCTTTTTGAAGCTCTGTAACCGTGAAGCTGCGCTGGGGCTTGATAACGCCGCACTTGCACAGATCGGTGCGCGCGTGGGTGCGGACGTGCCCTTTTTCATCTATGACTACAACGCGGCCAATGTGCGCGGCATCGGCGAGATTGTCGAAGCGTATGAAGAGGAGCCGCTTTTCTTTGAGCTTTTTACGCCGCCGCTACAGCTCTCTACGCCGCAGGTCTACCGCACCTACCGCGAGCGGCTCTATAACCCCATCACTGCGCTTACATGTAACGAGCTTTGCGCCAAAAGTTCACGCGATATTCTCGCTACACTCAAGCCCCAAGAGGCCAATGATCTTTTTGGAGCAGCACTGCTCTCTTGTGATGATTTGGCCTTACATGTAAAGCCGCACTGGTTTTTCTCCGGCAGCGGCAGTACCTTTTTTAGACTCAAAGAGAGCGCCCATGGGTGAAAATATCGCCAACAACAAAAAAGCCTTCCACGACTACGAGATCCTTGAGAAGTTCGAAGCGGGTATCGTGCTACTGGGCAGCGAGATCAAAGCCCTGCGCGCTGGTCGTGTCAACCTAAAAGACAGCTTCATCAAGATCGTCAAAAACGAAGCGATCCTCTTTGGCACCCACATCGGCGTGCTGGAGACCACCCACGCCTACTACCGCCATGAAGAGCGCGGCAGCCGCAAACTTCTGCTGCACCGCAAAGAGATCAACAAACTGCGCGAAGCGATCGAAAAAGAGGGGCACACCGTCGTGCCGCTCTCGCTCTATTTCAACGCCCGCAACATCGCCAAGCTGCAAATCGCCATCGCGCGGGGCAAAAAGCTGCACGACAAACGCGCCGACATGAAAGAGAAGGATATGAAGCGCGATATCGAACGCGCCCTCAAAGGGGAGTGAAAAATTGAGCGTTGAGAATGGAGAATGTGGGAGGGGTTATCCCATTGCTGCGGCTATCAGTAGCACCGCAGATGCTAAAAGCGCCGTGGCTTCCAAGCGTTTGAGCAGACGGTAGTGCGCCCCAAGCACCGTATCGTTTAATGATGCAAAGGCGCGGCTACGGATGTAGCGCATCGCGTTGCGGTAGCGGGGATCACCGAATTGAAACCCGAGCTTGGGTCGGCCCAAGGCTTCGAACTCTTCTACATGTAAGGCTTCTAGCCGTTCAAAAAAATGCCCAACCACGCGCAAGTACCACAATATAACCAGCAATATCCCTACCGCTGCGCCCAAAGAGATCCATCCAGCCATCGTCACTCCGTCGATTAAATGGGTTATTATAGTCTATATCCGGCATGATATTTTTTAGGCAGTTCGCTTGAATATTTACCTCTTTTTCGTGCTACAATCATTCCAGCTACTTCCAAGCTAAGGACTTTATGTGCTAGAGCCAACTACTGCGTTGACCCAGCGTTTCTGGGATATTTTCTCGAAACAAAACCGCTCCAAAATTGACCGCTTTGAGTCTTATATGGACAAGTTCGCTGTCAATTTTAACCTCTACAAAGACGGCGCTTTCATCGAACGTTCGCTTCCCTTTGATGTGATCCCCCGCATCATCGAAGCCCGAGAGTTTGCGAAAATAGAGCGTGGCCTTTCACAGCGCATTTGGGCGCTCAACGCCTTTTTAGAAGATCTCTACACCGATCAAAAGATCATTAAAGAGGGGATTATTCCCGAAGCCTTTATCCATCAGGCCAAGGGCTTTTTGCGTGACTTTGTCGGGTTTTCTCCGGCCAAAAAAATCCGCACCCACATCAATGGCATCGATCTGGTCAAAGATACGGTCAGCGGTGAATGGAAAATTCTCGAAGACAACCTGCGCGTCCCCAGCGGAGCAAGCTATCCGCTCTCCATCCGCGACACCTACCGCAAAATCTATCCCGACTTTTTCGAGCAGCTCTCCATTCGCCCCATCTCCAACTACCCAAGCTATCTACGCGGTGCGATGGAGTATGTCAATACCGGCGGTATCAACGTCGTGCTTACCCCCGGACGCTTCAACTCCGCCTACTATGAACATAGCTATCTGGCGCAGGAGCTGGGTGCCGAACTGGTGCGCGGACACGAACTCATCGTCGAAAATAAGGTGCTCTACTACAAAAACTACAACGGCGCCAAAATCCGTGTCGGCGCGGTGTATAGACGGCTGGATGATGAATTCATAGATCCCCTGCACTTCAACGCCGAAAGCCTTATCGGAGTACCAGGCATCATCGAAGCCTACCTTGCCGGCAACGTCGCCTTACTCAACGCCGTGGGCAACGGCGTTGCCGATGACAAGGGAATCTACTACTTTGTGCCGCAGATGATCCAGTATTATCTGGGCGAAGAGCCGATCCTCTCCAACGCGCCCACCTACCTGCCCTATTTTGAAACCGACAAAAAATACATCTTTGACAATATTCATAAACTCGTCATCAAAGATGTCGCCGAAGCGGGCGGCTATGGCGTGCTCTTTGGGCACACCATGACGAAGCTCCAGCTTGAAGACATCAAGAGCCTTATCGCCGCGCAGCCGCGCCGCTTTATCGCGCAGGAGCTGATCGAGTTTTATGACGAACGTTGCTACATTAATGGTGAAATTTCGCCACGTAAAGCGGACTTTCGCGCCTATGTCGTTATGGGCGAAAGCCCAAAAGTCTGGAACTGCGGCCTGACCCGCTACGCCATGGAGGAGGGCAATTACCTTGTCAACTCCTCTCAAGGCGGCGGATTTAAAGACACCTGGGTGATCGAGGAGACCAAATGAATCAGCTACTCACCGCTACAACCGCCAGCAATCTTTACTGGTTCGGTCGCTATATTGAGCGCATGGAAGCGATTTTGATAGAGCTATCTGATCTATTTGACCGGATTGTCGATGTCGATGCCAATGCCGGATCACTGTTTTATGCGCGTCTAGGTGTTACACTAGAGTATAAAGACGCCCGCGACTTTATCAATGTTGCCTTATTTGGCGACCACCATGCCAATATGATGCGGCTCGCGTACAACGCACGCGAAAACGCCATTATCAGCCGAAACTATATCGACGCCGAAGCTTTTGGAACCATCATCGAGCTCTATCGTTTGCTCGAACACGAAAGCAAAAACATGTATACTGTAGATTTCGACTTTGTAGACGCGATTATGACGCGCATCAGCGCCCTCTGGGGTAGTCTCAACCATCGACTCAAACGCCGTAACAGCGACTACTTCATCCGTATCGGTAAGCTGGTCGAAAAGGTCGATTTCAACCTCCGTCAGGGTTGTGACAACGAATTCGTCGGTGTGATTTTAGAAGAAATCGATACAATGGCGGCCCTGCTTGTCGAGGACTACGTGCGCGCCAAGACGAGCGGCGTAGAGCGCGACACACTGATTGCGGAAGTTAATGCCAAGATCGACCGCATTATCGCGCCCTGAGCGCCCCAGAGGCTTTAAGTCTCCGGAATTCATCTTTTAGGGGCCATACCGATGACCACCACAGAAATTTTTGCCTCGGAACTTCCGGTTTCGGAGCGGCTCTCCATCAAGCGTACCCGTTTTGGCCCCAACAAACTCAAAAAAGGGGCCAAGCGCATCAGCATCGTCAGTGGTATTCACGGCGACGAGCTAGAGGGGCAATATGTCATATTCCTGCTGGCCGAATGGCTCAAAAAACATCCTGAATCACTCTTGGGCACCGTCGATCTTTATCCAGCGGTCAACTCATTGGGCCTTGATGCGATTATTCGCTCCTTTCCGCTTTATGAAGTCGATCTCAACCGCACCTTTCCCGGAGGCAAAGAGGACTTTCTCCCCGGTCAAGTTGTACACGCCCTCTCAGAAGATATCAAAGGTAGCGATATCGCCATCGACATCCACTCAAGCAATATCTTCTTGCGCGAGATTCCCCAAATCCGCATCAACGCTGAATTTGGCAAAACCCTGATCCCGCTGGCCAAGCAACTCAACTGCGACTTCATCTGGGTGCATGACGCAGTGACGGTGCTTGAAGCCACTTTTTCGCACACCATGAACACACTGGGCACCAAAACCCTTGTCGTCGAGATGGGGGTGGGTATGCGCGTCACACAAGAGTATGGACGGCAGTTACTCCACGGCATCCTCAATCTGATGAAAAATGAGGGCCTTATCGAAACCGACGAGACCTTTGAGCAACGCACCCCTTACCTCTCTGAGGGAGGCGAGGTAATGTATCTCAATGCCCCACGCAGCGGTCTATTTGTGCCAATGCTCGAACACTGCGCAATGATCCGACAAGGTGATCTTATCGGGCGCATCGTCGATCCGCTAAGCGGCAGTGTCCGAGCCAGCATCAAATCCCCGGGTGATGGCATTCTCTTTACGCTACGGGAGTATCCCGTGGTCTATGAGGGCTCCCTGATTGCCCGCATTTTAGGAGGGGTTCATGAAGAAAATTGAGATCATTCGCCTCGAATCGCTCAGCCGCGCACCGCTTGTCGTCGAAGGCTTTAGCTTCAAAGGCTCAGATCCAAAAGCCCCCTCAGTCGCCATCGTCGGCGCTATGGAGGGGGGCGTAGTGCTGCCACTGTATATCGCGTCGGCACTGGTTGATTTTCTCAAAAACAGCCTGCCCAAAAAGCGGATTTTAGGAAATATCCTCATCGTGCCCTCCGTCAACCACTATGCGCTCAATATTCGCGAACGCTTCTGGCCTCTGGACAAAACAAACCTAAACATGATGTTTCCGGGCTATGATCAGGGAGAGACGACCCAACGCATCGCCAAGCGCCTCTTTGATACCCTGCAAGGATACACCTACGGTATCTCACTCGAAACCCGCCCCGATCCCGCAAGTTGCCTGCCCTATGTGTCGCTGTTTAAAAGTGGCTATGAAGACCTCGAAGGAGCCAAGCGCTTCGGTTTGGAGTTTATCTACCACAAACGCCTCTACTCCATCGACACCGTCAGTCTGCAGTATAACTGGCAGCTTTGGGAAACAAAAGCCTACACCCTAATGTGCCCAAGCGATACGCAGGTCAAACAAGAGACGGCCAACACCCTTTTTCAAGCCGTTTTACGTTTTCTCAGTCAAAGCGGTATCATTGACTACCATATGTTCAATGCGGCGCAAACCGACATTATCACACGCGACGATATCGAAGTCATAAAAGCGCCGCGTAGTGGTATCTTTGTGCCCAAACGCACCGTCGGCAGCTACGTCGGCACAGGCGAGATGATCGGCACTGTTATTCATGCCCTCGACGGCTCTACCATTCACCGCTTTGAAGCCACTTGTGACGGCGTGATTACATGTATCAACAATCAAGCGTTGATCTATGAGAAGGCAGTGGCCTTTCGCATTGCGCGTAGTGGTACGCTACTCTAAGGCGCGTACATCCACCTTCACCCCCACGCTACTCGCACCGCTGCTGCGCACCACTCCTTGAAGCGGTGCCACATCGGCATAGTCGCGCCCCCAACCCAACACAATATGTCTGCTTGAGGGAAGCAAATTGTTGGTCGGATCGAAATCGACCCATCCCGAACCTGGGATAAAAACCGAAAACCATGCGTGTGAGGCGTCCGCTCCAAAAAGTTTTTTTTCTCCATCAGGCGGCAATGTTTCGATGTAGCCACTCACATAACGTGCGGCAAAACCCAAAGAGCGAAGCGCCGCGATGGACAGATGGGCAAAATCTTGACACACCCCTTTTCTCGCCTCAAAGACCTCCTCGACAGGGGTCGAGATGTCGCTAAAGCCACTTTCAAACACAAACTCTTCAAAAATACGCTCCATCAGCTCTGAGGCTGCTTCAAAGAGCGGACGCTGGTTTGTAAACGATTCAAGGGCAAACAGACGAATCGCATCACTCACCCCCGGAATCATCGCAGAGGAAAAGAGATACTGCTTCACCTCGATTATAGAGGTATCGGCGCTACGAAACAGTAAAAGCGCTTCGGCCACACTGAGTACATTGGCACGCGCCGCAGCGTAGTGCGCCTCAAGCGCCACGGTATCAACCGCCACCTTCGAGCGCGCCGTCACCTCTAGGTGCGTATGAGCTTCGCGCACAAGCAGATGGGCAATACGATTACCGAAATAATCCTCGAAATACTCCGTCATCACAGCCGTCGGCGCCACCTCAAGCGCCCATGACTCAAGCTTCTGAAACGGAGTATCTCTGGGTTTTAGCCGTGCTAGATTATGGCTAAACGTCACCATCTGTTGATAATAAAAACTGCTTTGGTGATAGATGTCATAGGTCATGTTCACTCGTCATAATGGGAGAAGTAGGTTTTGCCAAGCTCATTGGAGCATTTCGCCAACAAGGTGCCGATTTCACCTAAGAGCGTGTCAAGTTCCTGACGCACCCCCCCTATCTTCACAGGCTCGGTGGACTTGATCCCACGATAGAGCCTCAGCCGCGAAAAAGCTGAAAAGATCGGCTCTTCATAGCGACTCAAATAGAGTGCTCCGCGCGATTTTGGTAGCTTTTGCAGCAGTGTCTGCAACTCGGAAAGTTCAAAGATCAGCGATTTTGGAAAGCGAATATCAAGCAGCATCAACTCAATGACATTCTCAAGCCGCAGGACTGTTTTGTAGTGGGCACGGTAGGCGTTGAGGCTTTCGCATGAGAGTAGCATATTCTCTAGCACCTCGTTTTGTACCTGAGCTTCAAAATTGCTACACAGCAAGGCCCGCACCTTGGAAACCACCAGCAACCCCCTCTCGATTCTCTCACCGATCCGATAAAGCACCAGCCCTTCAAACAGACTCTCTTCTATCAATTGCCGATAGGCCATCAACTGTGTCACCAACTGCTCAAGCGCATTGGCCAAAGAGCGCGACGAGCTGTTTTTGGCACGACCCATAAGCGCATAATCCCGTTCCAAGCGATCAAAAATACGCCACCCCTCCAGCGTCAGCAGATTTTTAACCCCCGCATTCGCATTTGAGAGCATCTTGAGGGTGTGGGCCAGTGATCCCAGACGCTTCGCATCCGTCGCAACAGATCTGATCTCTCCTAGACTTTGGCGCTGAATCTGCGCATCTAAAAAACCCGGATAGGTCATGGTCAAATGCGTGAGTGCACGGTTGATCGCACTTTGTGCACTCTCACTAAAGCGCTGTTCACTACGGTACAAATTAGCACTGAGCTTGAGCGAGGTACGGATCATGCGCGCCGTGATGATCGATCGTGTAAGATAGCGCCCCAGCCAAAAAAGATTCTCTGCTCTTAAGCTTGGGATATGCTCTAGGCTCTCGACGCTCGAAGCCATCGGCGACAGATAATGATCCGGCGCTACAGATGGCACTCCGGCAATCCACAAATCCTTACTACCGCCCCCACTCTGCCCCGAAACAAGCAGTGAGTCATTGGCCATACCCACCCGCACCAACCCACCGGGCATGATGGTGTACCCCTCTTCACTACGCACCCCGAAGGAGCGAATGATCGCCTTTCGCGGTACGATTTGACCATCCACCAAAGTCGGCGTCGTCGAGAACGTGACCTGTTCTTGCCCCGTATAGCGGTAGGGATACTCCAAAATCATCGCGCGTAAACGGGAAAGCTCCTCTTTATTGAGATGTGCCCCGATAAAAGTGTGCTGTGCTTCACCACGATCGATCCGTTTGATGATCAAATTGGAGAGATTTTCAAGCACAAAATCGCGCTCTTTTCGCTGTCCGCACCACCATGTCGCAATCTGTGGCAAGCGCAGCTCTTCACCCAAAAAGAACTTCGCCACCCCGGACATAAAAGGGTTAAGCCCTGCATTTTCTAGCAGTCCGCTGCCTAGAGGATTGGCCATCGCTATCGTGCGCTCACGTACCGCCTGCACCAAACCCGCTACCCCAAGGCGCGAATCACCGCGCAACTCCAGAGGATCACAAAACGAATCATCCACACGCCGCAACATCGTATCGACGCGGCGCAAACCGCCCAAAGAGCGCAGATAGATCCGTCCGTCTTTGCCTAGAAGATCTTGTCCTTGCACCAAAGTAAGTCCCAAAAAAGAGCTCAGATAGGCGTGTTCGAAATAGGTTTCATTGTAGGGACCGGGGCTTAGCAGTACATGTAAAGGGTTGTCGCTACGCCTTGGAGAGAGATCGCTGAGCATCTTTTCAAAAGCGTTTAAAAAACCGGAGATACGGTGAATGTTCACCTCGCCTAGCAACTCCGCCATGGCACCATTCATCGCCAAACGGTTTTCAATCGCGTACCCCAGCCCAGAGGGGGCCTGAGTACGGTCGTTGATCACCCACATCTTGCCATCAGGGCCACGCGCCATATCAGCCGCATAAATACGCAGCGCCGCCTCCGCTTGGTCAAAAAGCCCAAAAGCACTACGAATAAAGCCGGAATGGCCAAAAATCACCTCAGGCGGAACAATCCCCTCTTTGAGCACACGCTGGGCACCGTAAAGGTCTTTAAACAGAAGATCAAGCAAAAGTGCACGCTGTTTTAGTCCCGCTTCAATCTCCTGCCACTCAAGCGCATCTATGATCAGCGGTACAGGATCAAGCCGCCAAGGTCGATTGAGCCCTTCAGGATCGTTATAAACATTGTACGTAACGCCGTTTTCTTCCAGCCGCCAGTCGATATCGCTTTGTCGCGCACGCAGTGCATCAGAGCCGAGTGTATCAAGTGCGCGGTGTACCCCCTGCCAATGGGGGCGCACGGCATGTGCGGTATCGAACATCTCATCATAGCGCGAGAGCGCCTCGTAGCCTTCAAACAGTGATGCCATCAGCGTTGGGCGTACTTTCGTCGAAGATCGAGCGTATGCGGATATTCGCGGCTTTGCGGTAGCTCTTGATAGAAGAAGTGGTGCGTACCGTCATTTTTGACCACCTTGTGCGCTTTTTCATCTCCTTCATGCACTACAGCGTGCTGAACGCGCAAGGGGGCGAGCACCTCCTCGATCTCCCCTTGCGAATGGCCAAAGCTCCAGTATCGACTGATGCGGCGCGACTCGGCTTCATTACCGTTGATCGGGAACGTATCGTAACTGCGTCCGCCCGGATGGGAAACAAAATAGGTAAATCCACCCATACTGCGGCGGCTCCAAGTATCGACCACGTCAAAGACCAGCGGCGTATCCACCCCGATGGTCGGATGCAGCGCAGAATAGGGTTGCCACGCGCGGTAACGTACCCCCGCAACATATTCGCCCTCCACGCCGCTCTCTACCAACGGCACCCGCACACCGTTACATGTAAGCACGTAGCGTTCGCTGATGAAATCCTTGACCTTCACCTGCACCCGCTCCAGCGACGAATCGACATAACGCGCGGTGCCTTGAGAAGTGGACTCTTCGCCCAGAACATGCCACGGCTCAATGGCAGAGCGTAGCTCAAAATCCATACTGGCCACACGGCTCATACCATAAAGCGGAAAGCGAAACTCAAAGAAGGGATCAAACCAATCCAGCTCAAAGGGATACCCCTCAGAGCGCAAAAACTCCACCACATCGGCAATGTCTTGTTTGACGTAGTGCTCTAACAAAAACTTGTCGTGCAGTTGCGTCCCCCAGCGCACCAGTTTGTGCTCATAGGGTTTGCGCCAAAAGAGCGCCACAAGGGTACGCACGAGCAGCATCTGCATCAAACTCATACGCGCATGCGGCGGCATATCAAAGGCGCGCAGCTCTAGTAGCCCGAGTCTGCCGCTTGAGGAGTCGGGAGAGTAGAGCTTGTCGATACAAAATTCACTGCGGTGCGTGTTGCCCGTGATGTCGGTAAGCATGTGGCGAAAGAGCCGATCGGTGAGCCAAAAAGGGACGCTCTCATTTTGCGGAATCTGCGAAAAGGCGATTTCGAGCTCATAGAGGTTCTCCAGTCGTCCCTCGTCCACGCGCGGGGCTTGGGAAGTGGGGCCGATAAAGGCGCCCGAGAAGAGGTAGCTAAGGCCCGGATGGTGTTGCCAAAAGGTGATGAGACTGCGCAGCAGCGTAGGATTGCGCAGCAGCGGGCTATCGCTTGGCGTCGCGCCGCCGATGGTGACGTGGTTGCCTCCGCCCGTGCCGGTGTGCTTGCCATCGACCATAAATTTCTCCGTCCCCAGCCGCGAGAGCCGCGCCTCTTCATAAAGCTGCAAAATCGTCTCTGAAAGCTCACTCCACGAATGGGCCGGGTGGATGTTCACCTCGATGACGCCCGGGTCGGGGGTGACGCGCAGCTTCTCGATGCGCGGGTCGCTCGGCGGCTCATAGCCCTCAAGCATCACCGGCATCTTCAGCTTCTTAGCAGTCACCTCAATGGCTGCCATCAGATCCATAAAGGCTTCCGCTTGCTGCAGCGGCGGCAAGAAGAGAAAAAGCTTGCCCTCGCGGATCTCAACCGACAAAGCAGTACGCACAAAGGCGTCGTAGCTGTTGATCGGGGTGGTTTTGGCCTTTACGGAAGCGGCGCGCGCTTCTACGGCGCTATGATACTCACCCAGCGCGGGATAGGCCGCAAAAAGATCAGGCTCAAAGCTCTGCTCCAGCTCCACATGGGGATTGTGCAAGAGCGAATCGAGCGGCAGACGCAAACCGATGGGCGAATTACCCTCAACCAAAAAGAGTGCGCCACGGCGAAACGTCCAGCGCGAGGTGATCCATTTGGTCGTCCCCCACCCCAGCGGCAGCACAAAACCGCGCGGGGTTTTGACGCCATTTGAGAGGGTCTGGGCCAGATGACGACGTTCAAGCGGATCGTCCAGATCGACCTTGAGCGGATCGATATCTTCAGGCAGTACCCCCTCACGCATCAAGACCACCAGCGGATCTTCGAGCGCCGAAAGGACATTTTGATCACTAATGCCCAGATTCAACGCAAGCGTGTCGATAAAGCGCTTGGCATCTTCAAGCGTCCACTCAAAGTGCTGATCCATCCCGCACAGCAACTGCGGATCGTGCCAAATCGCCACTCCGTCTTTACGCCAAAAGATGCTCTGCATCCAGCGTGGCAACGGCTCGCCCGGATACCACTTGCCCTGCGCATGGTGCAACACGCCCCCTTTACCAAAGGTATTCAGCAGCCGTCTGGAGAGCACCGTCGCGCGTTCGCGTTTGTGCGGCCCATCGGCATCGGTGTTCCACTGCGGTGATTCCATATCATCAATCGAGACAAAGGTCGGTTCACCGCCCATGGTGAGGCGCACATCGTTACATGTAAGCTCCTCATCCACCTTGAAGCCCAGATTATAAATCGCCTCCCACTGCTCATCGCGGTAGGGTTTGGTAACACGCGGAGATTCAAAAATGCGCGTCACTTTGTTCTCATACCAAAACTCCGTCTCGCACTTATCACTTAAGCCCTCTACGGCCGCCGCACTCTCAAAATGCGGCGTACACGCCAGCGGAATATGCCCCTCCCCTGCAAACAGCCCACTCGTGGCATCAAGACCAATCCAGCCGGCCCCCGGCACATACACCTCCGTCCATGCGTGCAGATCGGTGAAGTCCTCTTCGGGGCCGCTGGGACCGTCTAAGGATTTGACATCGGCCGAGAGCTGCACAAGATAGCCCGAGACAAAACGCGACGCCAACCCCAAATGGCGCAACACCTGCACAAAGAGCCACGCAAAGTCGCGGCAAGAGCCAAGTTTTCCTTTTAGTGTCACCTCACAGCTTTGTACTCCGGGTTCCATACGAATCGTGTAGTTTAGGTAGCTGTTGATCTTCTGATTGAGCTCGACGAGAAAATCGATGATGGAGCGGGGCGTACGGTCGATCTCTTTGATAAAAGCTTTTAGCCCCGCGCCCGCCTCTTCAAGCTCCAGATAGGGGGCCAGCTCTTTTTTCAGCCCCTCTTTGTAGGCAAACGGAAAATTATCCGCATACTCTTCGACAAAAAAGTCAAAAGGGTTGACCGTAATCATCTCAGCGATCACCTCAACATCGATAAAAAGTTCTCGCGTTTTTTCGAGAAAAACAATCCGCGCCAGATAGTTACCAAAAGGGTCTTGCTGCCAATTGATGAAATGATTTTCGGGTTTGATCTTGAGCGAATAAGCTTCGATGGGGGTGCGCGAATGGGGCGCAGGACGCAAGCGGATCACATGAGGAGAGAGTGAAATACTTCGGTCGTATTGATAATGGGTTTTGTGAGAAAGCGCGATTTTCATCGACATACGTCATCCTTTAATTTGGGCCGTTTTGAAGGTGAAAAAGCATAGCACAACTCCCAATCAAACAGACCCGTAAAGCGCCTTATTTTTGACCAAGAATGTTACATGTAAAGAAAAAAAGAGGAAAAAACCGCCCAAAGGGCGGAGTAAGAAGAGTAATTTAGTTGCGCAGTTCTTTGATACGTGCCGCTTTACCTGCAAGGTTGCGCAGATAGAAGAGTTTGGCGCGGCGAACACGACCACGGCGAACGACAGTGATTTCACTCAGGCTCTCGCTGTAGAGTGGGAATATACGCTCGATACCGATACCGTTTGCACCGATTTTGCGGACGTTTACAGTTTTGCCTGTACCTTCTCCGCGCACGGAGATGCAGATACCTTCATAGTTCTGAATACGCGTCTTTTCACCCTCTGTAATGCTCACGGCAAGACGAAGCGTATCACCTGCGCGAAATTCCGGAACCTTTTTTCCGGCCATTTGCGCTTTTTCAAAATTTTCAATGTACTTATTTTTCATAAGTGGTCCTTTTGTTGTGCTGAATCAGCTGCCCCGGCCTGAAGTATTGCGTCTTGGCGGTTGAGAGGGCAAATTTGAGTGCCGTGATTTTATTATGATTTCCCTTTAAGAATTCTGATGGCGTGGTCAATCCATCATAAATTGCAGGTTTTGTAAACGAAGGTGCTTCCAAAAGGGACGTCTCGAAGCTCTCTGTGAGCAAAGAGTCACGGTTGCCAAGTACTCCATCGATGTTACGCGCTATGGCGTCGCTCATCACCAAAGAGGGCAGTTCGCCACCCGTGAGTACATAATCTCCAATGCTAAAAAGTTCATCGGCAAAACGCTCAACGACCCGTTCATCGATCCCTTCGTAGCGACCGCTGACAAAGACGATATGCTTTTTTTTGGCCAAGCGCTTGGCGTCGTTTTGGGTAAAAGGCTTGCCAACTGGAGTCGGAAAAATGATGGTGGCATTATCAAAGCGTGAGAGCGCGTCATACAGCGGCTGAGGCATCATCACCATGCCCGCTCCACCACCAGCGGCAGTGTCATCGACCTTGTTATGTTTGTTGGCTGCGTAGTCACGGGGATCACAAAAGTCATAAGAAAACAGAGCGCTTTGCAAGGCGCGCTTGAGAATCGAGTCCTGAAAATAGCCTTCGACAAGCTGGGGAAAAAGGGTGACGTAGGTGAAGCGCATCAGGAGGCCTGTAGTAAATCAAGCCCGCCTTGAACCTCAATGCGCTTTTCGGCGATGTCGCTTCGCAGTACAAAGGGCGTTTGATAGGGAATCAAAAACTGTTTGGTTTCGCCCTGAAGCTGCAAGCCGATATCGGTTTTAATGCGCAGATAATCCACCGCGCCGATCCGCTCAATCTCTTCAACTTCGCCAAGACAGAGTGTGCCTTCAAAAACCCCACACCCTACGATGTCAAACCAGAAGTACTCACCCTTAGCAAGCGTAATATTTTGGCGGGTCGCTTCAAAAGTGGTAAAAAGCTGCTGATTGACATAGCGCTGCGCGGCTTCGGGGGAGTCTACTCCTTGAAGCTTGACGGTTCCGCGTTCGTCGTTGACCGACTCAAGCACGATGATTTGGCGATCTTTACTCAAAAACTCCGCACCTTTGCGGAACTGTTCAGGAAAATCGCTGTCTACATGTAGGCGCATCTCGCCTTTGAGACCGACCGTTTTACCCAGCGTTGCAACGCTGATGAGTGTATCAGACGGACTCAACATTGATGCGGTAACCTTTGCCGTCTTTGGCCTTACAGCCGGAAATCAGGGTTTTGATCGCACCGATCATCTTCCCCTCTTTGCCGATCAGCTTTCCAAGATCCATCTGATTGGCGTACAGCACAATCTCGATGACTCCGTCTACCTCTTGTGTGCGTACCGATACTTCCTCGGGATGAGCAACGACCAGTTTCGCAAAAGCGGCGACGAAATCAGCGACCATCGATTAACGGCCTGTGATTTTTTTGACGCGATCAGACATTTTAGCGCCGACGCTCAGCCAGTAGTCGAGACGCTCGCTGTCAACACTTAGTGTCTTCTCTTCGTTCATCGGGTTGTAGTGACCGATCAGTTCGATCCAGCCACCGTCGCGGCGCTTGCGTGAATCTGTGACCGCGATGCGGTAAAAAGGTTGTTTCTTGCGGCCCATGCGGGTCAAGCGAATAACGGTTGCCATGTGGTATTGTCCTTCTCTGCGTACGTTTTATTGCAACGTACTGAATATATTAGATTTGCATTAAATGCAAACACCAAAGTTTGTACAAACCCTCGCGTTTACACTCTTTACATGTAAGGCCTAGCGGCGCAGACCTGCCATGCCGCCTTGCATCTGCCCCATCATGGCTTGCAGATCCTGCATCCCTTTTTTACCCGAAAAGCGCTTGGCCATCTTCGAGGCGTTTTTGAACTGCTTGAGCATGCGGTTGACCTCAACTTGCGACAGGCCACACCCCTTGGCGATACGCTCTTTGCGCGAGTTGTTGAGCAGATCGGGATCTTCGCGCTCTTTGGGCGTCATAGAGGTAACCATCGCCTTAATCACCTTCATCTCTCGGGAGTTCTCCAGATCGACATCTTTGAGTGCTCCGGCCATATTGCCCATGCCTGGGATCATGCCCAGCAAGGATTTCATGGAACCCAGCTTCTTCATCTGCTCCATCTGCTCGACGAAGTCATTGAAGTTGAACTGCCCTTTTTTGATCTTTTGGGTCATCTTTTTGGCGGTTTGCGCATCGATCACCGAAGCCGTCTTCTCCGCAAGCCCCTCAATGTCGCCCAAGCCCATCAAGCGGTTTACAATCCGCTCAGGCAAAAACACCTCAAGGTCTTCCATCTTCTCGCCGCTACCGATAAAGCGAAGCGGCACCTGCACCAGCGAGGCGATGCCTAGAGCAACGCCCCCTTTAGAGTCACCGTCGTATTTACTCAAAATCACGCCGTCAATACCGATGCGCTCATGAAAGCTCTGCGCCGTACGCGCTGAATCTTGGCCCGTGAGCGAATCGGCCACATAGAAAATTTCGTCAGGTTTGGCCGCTTCGCGCACCGCGACAAGCTCTTCCATCAGCGCGTCATCAATGGCCAAACGTCCAGCGGTATCGATCAGCACGACATCATAAAGTGCGTCTTGCGCCTTTGCCATCGCGGAGCGTACCACTTCGACGGGATTTTTACTCGCGTCGTCGGCGTAGAGCTCCACATCAATCCTGGCACAAATCTGACGCAACTGCTCGACTGCGGCAAGGCGTTGCAAGTCGGCGGCGACTACGAGCACCTTTTTCTTGCGGTTTTTCAGATAGAGCGCAAGCTTGCCTGTGGTGGTCGTTTTGCCTGAGCCTTGCAAACCCGTCATCAAAATCACGGTCGGCGGGCGCGACGCAAAAACGAAGCCCTGATTGCCTTTGGTTTTGAGCAGATCATAAAGCGTTGAACGCATCGCGTCCATAAACTGATCTTTGCCGATACCGGAGGCTTTGGTCTTCTCTTCGACCTCTTCGATTAGGGTCTTGACGACCTTGTGGTTGACGTCGGCCTTGAGCAGTGCTTTTTTGAGTTCACCGAGCGCTTTGACCAGCGCTTTTTCATCATCGTGAAAGCGAATCTTGCGCAATGCGCCTGTAAAAGACTCGGTCAACGTTTCAAACACAAGCACTCCTGATCGAAAAATAGGTGCGAATTATAGCAGAGTGCAACTTTAAATTTTCTTTAAAATAATGCTCTTTTAAGCTTGGCGGCTAAGAGGCGAAGTGGTCAAATACTTTGGGCTCTTTCACTTCAAAGCGCATCCCAAGTAGCTCAATCACCCGTGCATGCAACATCATCCGCTTGGAGGGGCGTCCACCGTACTGTTCATCCCCGATGATGGGATAGTTAATAGAGCGCAGGTGACAGCGGATCTGATGGGTGCGCCCATGATGGATAATCAGCTTTAACTTGCTTTTTTTGCCGCTGATCAGCTCTGGATAGACCTCGGTAATCGCCGGTTTACCCGCTTTGGAAATTTTAGAATAGGCCTTGCCACCGCGCTTTTCGGTGAGAATCGGCTTGTCAATCACCACCTCTTCGGTCACATGCCCATCCACCCACGCGCTGTACTCTTTGTAGACCTCATCGCGCTTGAAGGCTTGGATCGCTTTTTCGCGGAACTCTTCATTTTTCACCAGCAGTAGCACGCCGCTGGTTTCACGATCGAGTCGATGCAGCAGCACCGCTTTGGGAAACTGCCGCTCGATCTCCTCGGCGTTCATAAAGGCGGGTTTATCGATAACGATCAGATCGTCGTTTTCAAAAATCGGGCGGATCTTCTCCACCTTCTCAACCGCAAAGCGGGTGGTATTGTCGATCTCGCCGCGTGCAATCAGCACTTTTTGACCGTTCACGCTCACCAATCCGCGATCGATCAGCCCTTTGGCTTCGTTGTTGGAAATACCCTCTTGCAGGGCGAGCAGTTTATAGGCTTTGTCTTGGCTCATCATTGACTCTTTACATGTATAGGGTGGCGTGCTTGCAGCAAGAATGCTCCAAGTTTCTTATCTGTTTTGTTGATGTGGTTGATCAGCCACTTCATCAAAAAGCCGATGAGCTCCTCTTTTCCAATCGGCTTTCCCTCCTTGATTGATTCACGTACAGCCACAACCTGCGCAGAAAAGTCACGATGCTGTTTCATATGACGTTCGAACTCTTCACTGCTAAAGCCTTTGTAGTCGTAAGCGTGCATCATCTCTTCTTCGGTTTCAAAGTGGTAAAGCGCGTAACTGAGAAGATCTCGGGTGATATCCTCAAGAGCTTGCTGTGAAGAGTCAGTGGCAAGTTTGTCTTGCGCCTCATTGATGGTATGCACCAAGATGCGATGTTGCTCATCCATCTCCTCTACACCGGTATCGTATTCACTACTCCAGCTAATTTTCTCCTGTTCCAATCACTTCTCCTTTATTGACTTGCTACGCTCATTTTCATAAGCCTCTTTGCGGTGTATCCCAACCGTTTTTCGCATCCGCTCAAGCCATTCTATCAATTCCGTGCTGAGCGACTGAAGCATCAAGCGTTCCTGTGCCAATATGCTCCGCTTTTCAACAGTGAGCCGTTGGGCCAAATGATCTACATGCTCGTGAAGATTTCGATGCAGCGTAACCAGATGGTGAAATGCACTGCTCTTGCGATACGCTGCATCTCTTCCTCTTTGCAACCAAAACCCGAAGCGACACTCTCGGGTATACCCCTGCAAAACCGCTTCCTCAAGTGGAAATCGCTCCAGTTCAGAGAGCACCAGCTCCATCCAATATTTATGGTTAGTAGCCGCCAGCAAAAGTTCGAAATCGGTTTTTGAAGGCAATGACATAGAGGCTATCTTCCATCGAGGATCAGGAGTGAACGTCGCTATAAACCCCGCCACCTCTTTTGCCGGCATCGGTCGCGCTATAGCAAACCCTTGAATCGCATCACACCCCAGCTCCATTAACGAAAGCACCTCTTCGATATGTTCGGCGCCCTCAGCCGTCACCGCGATGTCAAAAGCGCTTGCCAATGCGATCATCGCCTGTACAATGGCCATATTCTCAGAATTTTCAAGCATCCCCGAAACAAAGAGCCGATCAATTTTGATAGTATCAATCGCCAACTCCCTGAGATGCATCAAAGAGGAGTAGCCCGTACCGAAATCATCCAACGCAAACGTGATGCCAAGACGTTTGCACTCTACGATCACGCTATTGGATCGGCCCAGATTCTCAACGGCAGCCGTTTCGACGATTTCTAGTTCAAGATGACGCAAAAGAGCGCCGGGACATTCACTCAAAGCATCGAGCTCCTGAACACGCGCCATAAAATGAGACTCTTTAAACTGTCGCGGTGAAATATTCACGCATACCTTTAGAGGGATTCCCAACGCACGCCAAATATGCAACTGCGCCAGTGCTTCACGGATCACCCAATAGTCAAACTCTGCACTCAGCTCTTCGTCGCTTTCAATCAGAGGTAAAAATTCACCAGGAGAGATCAATCCCAACAGAGGATGATTCCAGCGTGCCAGCGCTTCTAGTTCCACAACGCTGTTGCTAGCGACATTGAGCTTGGGCTGGTAATAGAGACAAAAATCACCTGATTGAAGCGCCTGCTTGATTTTGCTAAGTGCTTTATAATTGGCCTTCACCTTTTGATCCGAACCCACGTCGAAAAAACTGAATTTATTTTTTCCACTGTTCTTGGACTTATACATCGCCACATCGGCATGACGCAATAGAATTTCAGGCTCCACCCTATCATCAGGATAGAGACTCACCCCGATGCTCGCAGTAATACGTGCCCACTGGCCTCCTTGGACACTGTACGGCTGCGAAAGCGTATTGAGCAAGCGGTAGAGCGTCACCGCGCACTCTTCGCTCTTGAAAAGGTTGACAAGAATAATCACAAATTCATCACCGCCAAGACGCGCCACCGTATCGTCACCACGGACAACTTTGCGCATCCTTTTTGCAGCTTCAATAAGCACCTCATCTCCCGCCTCATGGCCCAAAGTGTCATTGACCTCTTTAAAGCCATCGAGATCGATCATGCATACCGCAACAGCAGTTGTTTTGCGCCGCGCATGCGCGATCGCCAGCGAGAGACGATCAGAAAGCAAAACACGATTAGGGAGCTTTGTCAATGGGTCATAATTTACCATCGCTTGATATCTAAGCTCATCTGTCTTATGGATCGTCACATCCTCACAACTGCTTACCAGAAGCTCTATGCTTCCTGTAGCTCCATGCAGAGGTATAACACTCATTTTGATCCACTTGCTCTTCTGATCGGAAACAATCTTGAAAAAATGTCCGCGTATGGGTTCTTGCTGCATCATCACCTGATGCAACGGTGATACAGAAGCGCCCAATGCACGATCCTCGGCATCAAAAAAGTGCCAATGCACACAGAGACTGTCAATATGCTTGAACTCAGATGCAGAAGACTCAAACAGTGTAAACGTTGCTTGGTTGCAAAAGAGCATTTCCCCCTCGGACTCCACACCTGCACACTCTGTTCGAGTGCATCAAGCACCTTTTTATCCATCCTCATTGCGTGTAAGCCCTTCACTTGAAGTTGCATTCAATTAGTCGTTTACTTTTGTGATAATTATAGCGTGTTAGGCTGCAACATCTGCCGCAATTCTGTCGTCAACCAAGAGAGATCAATCTGTTCGTCCACAACCGAAGGAGGAAGCGTCGCTGTGTTTTCAAGCGCCTGCTCAATCTGCGTGGCATCCACATACTGCACATGATGCACATAGCGAAAGAGCTCTATCTGGTGGAAAAAGTGCGTGCCGGTAATGATCTTGCAGCCAAAATGCGCCGGTTCAAGCGGGTTGTGCCCACCTACATCCTTACGAAACGCACCGCCGAGCACCGCGATATCGCTGATAGCGTAGAGATTGTTTAGCTCGCCCATCGTATCGACCAGCAAAACATCCGTGTTGAACCTTCCCCCTTCGCTCCAGCGCAAGCAACCCAGATTCGAAGCGTTACATGTAAGGCTAAGACCTTCCCAAACCCGCTCGAAACGCTCAGGATGACGCGGCACCACCAGCAGCGTCGCGTCATGGTTGCGGCGGTAGCGCACAAACGCCTCAAGAATCATCTCCTCTTCGCCTTCGTGGGTACTCGCGGCAACAATCAGCTCTTGCGTAGGTTTGTCGTAGTGTTTCGTCGCTTCGATCTTCTGGGCAAGTTTGATATTGCCCAGCACCTTTACATGTAAAGCCCCAAGCGCGACAAAGCGGTTTTTGTCGGCTTCACTCTGCACGTAAATCGCCTCACAGCGATCAAAAATCCGCCGATAAAACCATGCCAACTTAAGGTACTTGGGAAAACTGCGCTCGCTAATGCGGGCATTAAGCAGTACAATCCTTGCGCCGCGTGCGCGTACAACCGCAAACAGCAGATACCAAAACTCCGCCTCCAGCACCACCAATACCTTGGGTGCGCGCACCCAAAAAGGCAAAAAAAGCTCAAAAGGCAGATAGCGCACCAACGCATCGTAGCGGCGTGCTTGATCAAAGCCCGTCTGCGTCACCGCTGTGATGCCAATCTGTACACCTTCAAGCGCCTCTATCAGCGGTGCAATGGCCCGCGCCTCCCCTAAAGAACAGACATGAAACCACACATCACAACGCATTGGCGGATTGTTCCATAAAATAAATCGCGCGGGAATAG
>DZBC01000101.1 GCA_022729835.1 Sulfuricurvum sp.
TGGGTGGCCGGATCAAAACGTCACGGGTGGCCGGATGGGTGCGTTTTTTGCAGCTTGAGCTGCTCATCTGATCGAGATAGACCAAAAAGGTGTTTTTGTACCCTTCAAGGTCATTGTGTGAGATAAATTCGTCGCGGTATCGCAGCGGTGAGGGTTCGTTTTGACCCATCGGAGTGCTGGGGTTGGCGACTCCTTCGTGCGCAAGGAGCATGGCGCGGATGGCTTCGACGCAGGCGCGCAGTTGATCGGGCGGGGCGTCGTAGGTGAGGCTTACATGTAGTTTGATGCGTCGCCCTAGTTTGCGGCGGCTCCAGTTGCGGATGGAATTTTCGGCCAATTTGGCGTTGGGCACGAAGAGCATGGCGTTGTCAAAGGTGCGGATGGTGGTGCGCCGCAATCCGAACTCCACGACGGTGCCCTCGATCTCGCCACAGACGATCCAGTCGCCTTGCGAGAAGGAGTTGTCGAGCAGAATCATCACAGAGGCGAAGAAGTTTGAGAGGGTGTCTTTGGCGGCCAGCGCCACGGCCAAACCGCCAATCCCCAGTGAAGCGACGATAGCAGAGACGTTGAACTGCAAAATACGAAAAATCGCAAAAAGGGCAAAGAGAACGATCATGAAGTAGCCCAGTTTGATAAGCATATTGACGACCTCTTTGCGGAGGTTATCATTGCTTTTGATCAGGTGGCTGATGGTGTACTCTCCATAAACCGATGCAAGTTTGATAATCACCCAAGCAAAGACGATCACATAAAAGATAGCAAGCCACTGCTCAAGCGATGCTGGGACAATGCCCGGATAGTAGAAAATCTCCAGCGATAGGCCAACCGAGTAGAGGATCAAAAAGAGGCTGATGGGGCGCTGGATTGCCTGGACGAAGTAGGCGTGGACGAAGACATTGCTGTTTTGAAGCAGATAGTGCCCCACACCTTTGACGGTGAAGGTGGCGATTAGCTTGCGGATGGAGAAGAAAAAGAGCAGCGTGAAGGCGATCAGCACACTTTTTCCAAAGCCGAAGGTGTCGATGTGGTAGGGGATAAGTGCGTCGAGAATCTCCAGTAGGCTTTGGGTGTGTAGCCAGTCTAGCAGCTTGTTTTGGTTGATCAGTTGGGGCACATTGGTTTCGAAAAAGCCGAGCAGCTCCGCATAGCCAAAGCGCAGTGCTTCGAGATCATGCAGAGTCCCTTGCAGGGTTTGGGCGATGGGCTCTTGAGAGGAGATGCTTGGATATGGAGATTTTTGAAGTGACAGTGATTGTATATACTCCTGTTCGCTCTGGAGCATCTTGTGTAAGGTTTGATCGTCGGCACCCTTGATGGTGGCGATGTGTATAGAAGTAATAAAAAGATCGATGCGTTTTTTGAGTTCCAATAGTTCAAGTGCGGCTTGATCTGCGGCTACATGTAAGGAGTAGCCAAGGTGCATATTGGCGGTGATTTTGTAGGTGAGCTGCTGTTTTTGTTGTTCAAAAGTGGTGGCGTCAAAATCCAAAGCAAGAGCATTTTTGTGTAGGGCCGCAAGGACGTGCGAGAGTAGTTTGCTTTTGGTTTTTGCGTACTCCTCAAGGGTTTTTTGGTCGGCTCCTGCAGTGGCGTTACGGTCCTCTTTTTGCTGCAATTCAAAGAGTGTTTGTTCGTTTTGGTAGAGCTGCTTGAGAATCAAAAAGATATCGACCGTATCAGCGCTTTGGGCGTGAGTGGTTAAGGTAAAAAGCAAGAATAGCGCGGTCAATAGACGATGAAGTGGCATAGCGTCTCCAAAATAAGCTTTTAAGGGGCCATTTTAACATACCGATAAATACAAACTTTGTACAATCAGCCATTTGATCACAAAGGGGGCGTTTATGCGGGTATTGTTATCTCTTGCGATACTGTTGTTACTAGTGGGATGTGCCAAAGCGCCCGTCACGGGGCGCAGCCAACTGCTACTGATTGATTATGAGGAGGAGATCGCACTAGGGCTTTCGGCTTCAGAAGAGATCAAGGAGGAGAGCGATTTCAGCACTGATCGAAGGCTGGTAGAGCGGGTAAGGCGCATCGGGAAGCGTATTGCTGATGTTTCAGGCGAGGGGCGTTTTGAGTGGGAGTTTCATGTCATCGAGGAGGATACGCTCAATGCATTTTGTCTGCCCGGGGGAAAGGTCTTTTTCTACACGGGAATTCTCAAAGTGATGAAAAACGACGATCAGATTGCCGCTGTTATGGGACACGAGGTGGCCCATGCGCTTGCCCGTCATGGTGGTGAGCGTTTGAGCATGGAGATGATCAGCGACACCGGAGCGGAGATTTTGGCGGAGGCGCTGGAGATTCCCGAAGAGTATGAGGAAGTTTATGCCGGTGCGTACGGCATCATTTCCAATGTCGGCGTGCTGCTACCTTATAGCCGCGAGCACGAGAGCGAAGCGGATCAGATCGGTGTCTTGCTGATGGCCAAAGCGGGCTACAACCCCTACGAGGCGATTCGCTTCTGGGAGACCATGCAGGCTACGGGCGGCGGGGAGAGTCCAGAGTTTCTTTCGACCCACCCCTCTGACGCAACCCGGATCAAGAAGATTCGTACTTATATCCAGCAATTAGAGAAAGGGGGGATGCATTTTGCAGGTTGAATACTATACTAAAGAACTTGAAGCACTACGACATGCGGGACGCTACCGTGAGCGGAGGCTCGCGGATACCGCGCTCGTCGATCTCGCTTCCAACGATTATTTGGGCTTGGCGCATGATCAAGAGTTGTTGAGCCTTACATGTAATGCATTAGCGCAGCATAAGGCCCACGCCCCCAAAGCCTCTATGCTGGTTAACGGCTATCATGAGATCCATCGTGATTTTGAAGACGCCCTTTGCGCAGCCAACGGCTTTGAAGCGGGTGTGGTGTTGGGCAGCGGTTTTAGCGCCAATATCGCCCTGATCGAAGCGCTCGTGCGCAAAGGTGACGCGCTTTTTATCGATGCTTCCTATCACGCTTCGGGGCAGCTTGCCGCGCGTTTGGTTGAGGGCGAGGTGATCGTATTTGCCCATAATGATCCGGAAGATTTACGCGCCAAACTTGCTACATGTAAGGCCAAGCGGCGTATTGTCGCCGTCGAGGGGATCTACTCGATGGAGGGCGATCTGTGTGATCGCGCTATTTTTGATCTCTGTGATGAGGCCGATGCGCTACTCATCGTCGATGAGGCGCACAGCAGCGGCGTGATTGGGCCAAATCTGATGGGGATTTTCGATTATTACGCCATTACGCCGCGTCCCAACCATATCAAAATGGGGACACTGGGCAAAGCTTACGGCAGTTTCGGCGCCTATATTCTGGCTTCAACCCACATCATCGACTTTCTCATCAACCGCGCCAAACCTATCATCTATGCGACCGCTCCGTCGCTCTTTGATACGCTTTTGGCACACCACGTTCTGCGCTACATTCAGACGCATACGCCGATGCTAGAGGCGCAAATCGCACTACGCCAGGCACAAGTGCGTGCCCATTTGGGGCTTACATGTAAGGGCTTGATTGTGCCCATCGAGATTGGCGACAACCGCCGTGTGCTGGAGATTCAATCGCATCTACGCGCAGCGGGTTTTGCTGTGGGTGCCATCCGTCAGCCCACGGTAGAGCGTGCCATTATTCGCCTGATCGCCCGTCTGGGTGTGCCGCACGAGCGCCTGGGCGACGCGCTCAAGCACTTGGCGGAGCTTCTTTAGCTACAATGGCGCTCATGCAAGTAAAACGACTCCAGATCGACTTCAATGAGACGCGCTTGGTAGATATCTCTTTTGATATCGTGCACTCACTCGCGCTCGTGGGGCAAAGCGGCAGCGGAAAATCCTTGACGCTCAAAGCGCTTTTAGGTATGTTGCCCTCAGGGATGAATGTGCAGATGCAGATCGAAGCCCCTTTCGCGCTGGAGCGGGGCAAAAGCATCGCCTTTGTTCCCCAAAACCCCTTCACCGCACTCTCTGCCATGACGCGTATTGAAGCGCAGATGATGATGGCGCACGATGAAGCGCAAGAGATTTTTGAAGCGGTCGGGCTGAGCGCATCACTGCTTGGGCGTTTTCCCAGTGAACTCTCAGGTGGTCAGTTGCAGCGCGTCATCATCGCCATGGCGCTGAGTGTGCGGCCAAAAGTGCTGCTGCTTGACGAACCGACCACCGCGCTCGATCCCAAGACGCGTGAGCGTATCATCGATTTATTGCTCAAGCTACAAGAGCAGATGGCGTTTCAAATGCTCTTTGTCACCCACGATATCGCCAGTGCATCGGCACTTTGTGAGGATCTTTGCGTCTTGCAATCGGGCCGTGTGGTGGAGCAAGGAGCGATGTGCCGCGTCTTAGACGCGCCGCAAAGTGACTACACCCGCACCCTGATCGCATCGAGTTTTGCCATGCGGGAGTTTCGCTTATGAAACGGTTGTTGGGTGGATTTTTTTGGACTTTGGTTTGGCTTGGTATTTTGGTGCCAGCCGGAATGATCCTATTTTTTTACAATCAGCTTGGCAACCAGACGCAAGCGCTGGTTGAGTACAAGCCGCAACTCACCACCCGCATTTATGACCGCAACAATGTATTGATCGCCAACGTGTTTGCTGAAGAACACCGCCTTTTGGTGCGCTATGACGCGATTCCGCCGCGCTTGATCGAGGCGTTGCTGGCAATCGAGGATACGACCTTTTTTGAGCATCCCGGTGTCAATATCGATGCGATTTTTCGTGCACTGCTCAAGGATGTTAAGGCTGGAAAGATGGTCGAAGGCGCTTCGACGCTGACCCAGCAACTGGTCAAAAATACGCTGCTTACCCGCGAAAAGAAACTTTCGCGCAAACTCAAAGAGGTGCTTTTTGCTTTTAAGCTGGAGCGTGAACTGAGCAAAGAGGAGATTTTGGAGCGCTATCTCAACGAAGTCTATCTGGGACACGGCTACTATGGCATCAAAACAGCCGCTGAGGGCTATTTTCGCAAAGCGCTCGATGGGCTTAGCCTTAAAGAGATGGCGATGCTGGTGGGGTTGCCCAAAGCGCCGAGCTACTATGCGCCAACCAAAAATTATGAACTCTCACTAGGCCGTGCCAATCGGGTTATCGCCAGAATGTTTGATTTGGGTTGGATCGATGAGAAGGATTACGAAGCGGCGCTACGTGAGCGGCCAGACGTCTTTGATGATACCCTCACGCTCAATCAGGCACCTTATGTGGTGGATGAGGTGTTGCGACAGTTTGGAGGGCAGTTTGAGGATCTGCGCACCGGTGGCTATGAGATCCACACGACCATCGATTTACAGCTTCAATCCGCTGCCCGCGAAGCGCTCAAGTTTGCGTATGAGCGCGCGATTGATCGGGCATCAGAGGCAGATGTCTTCGATCCGCTCAAGCTCAACGGGGCACTGGTGAGCGTGGAAGCACGAAGTGGGGACATTTTGGCATTGGTGGGCGGCGTTGATTACCGACGCAGTAGCTACAACCGCGCCACGCAGGGGCTACGACAAAGCGGTTCTGCGTTTAAGCCGTTTTTGTATCAGGTGGCGCTGGATATGGGCTATAGTCCCGCTACCCAGCTTTTTGACGTTGCGCGCACCTACACCTACAAAAAAGAGGGTGAGACGCAGACGTGGCAGCCCAAAAATTACGAAAAAGATTACGAAGGGGTGATGAGTTTGCGCGAAGCGTTGGTGCATTCGCGCAATCTTGCGACGATCAACCTGGTTTCGGATATCGGGCTCTCCGGTATAATCGAGGAGCTGGCGCGCTTTGGCATGAAAGGTTTGCCGGAGAATCTTTCACTCGCTCTGGGGTCATTTTCGCTCTCGCCGCTTGATATGGCGAAGTACTACTCGGTTTTTGCCAACGGTGGTATGTTGGTGGAGCCGGTATTGGTGCGCTCCATCGTCAATCATTATGGCAGCGCCATGACCTATGAATCTGCAGAGCGCTACGTTACCACGCCTGAGCAGACCTATCTGATGACATCAATTTTGCGCGATGTGGTGTTGCGTGGCACCGGAAAATCGGCCAACGTGGTGGGGGTTGAGCTGGCGGGCAAGACCGGCACGACCAATAATGCCGTGGATGCGTGGTTCGCGGGCTATTCACCAGAGGTGCAGACGGTGGTGTGGTTTGGTAATGATGACAACACCCCGATGCGCAGCCGCGAGACCGGAGGGCGGGTGGCGGCGCCGGCTTTTGCCCATTACTACCAAAAGTTCATCACGCTCTATCCTCAAACCAAGCGGCGTTTTGATGTGCCTGAGGGGGTGATCCGCTCACGCTTGGGCGGCAGGGAAGAGTTTTTTACCGAGCGCTCCAAGCCGCCCGTGCAGACGCAAGAGACGGAGAATACACAAGGGCTTATTTTTTAGGAGTAGATATGATTGTTGCAGAGTGGATGGAGAAGATCAAAAGCGAGCTTGAGGCGTATGAACCACATTTTGAGCGACTCTGGAAGGTTGCGTCGGAATATGAGGCGCTGGGAGAAAACGAGAGCGGATACGATCAGGAGTTAGAGCAGCAGATTCTGGCGCGTTGGGAGAAGGTGACGGATAAAATTGCTTTGGGACTTGACGCGGCACTTGAGGGTTTGCGGGTGGAGCGCGCGCGCATTCATCAGCCCGACGCCATGATCATGCATCTACGGCTTACGGGCAATGAAGAGTCGAGCGTGCTACTGCAGATCGACTATGCGCATCAAGGGAGCTTGACGCTCAGCGTGCTTTAGCGGCTGTAGGCACGGTTAAGCGCGCTAAAAAGCGCTTTGACCGAAGCGATAGAAATGTCGGTGTCTTCGCCGACGCCGAAAAAGCGCTCACCGGTTTTCGACTCTACTTCGATATAGGCTACCGCCGTAGCCGAGGACTGTTTGCCACATGAGTGCTCGCTGTATGACTCCAGAGTAAAGGGGTAGGGGTAGCGCTCAGAGAGTGCTTTGCGGCAGGCGTCGATAGGGCCGTTGCCGCTGCCTCCTGAGATAATCTCTACGCCATCAAGGGTGTAGGTGAGTGTGGCCTGAACAGGTTTGTCTTTGGCTGTCTGCGACGAGATGGACATATCCACAAACTCTACATGTAGATGCGGCTCAAAGTAGTTCTCTTTGAATATGACAAAAATTTCCTGAGGTGTGAGTTCGCGACCCTCTTCATCTGTCACTTTCTGTACCATGCGCCCGATTTCTGGGTGCATCCTTTTTGGCAGATGGTAGCCGAATTTCTCTTCTAGGATGTACGCCACGCCCCCCTTACCTGATTGCGAATTAATGCGTATGATACTCTCATAGCTTCGCCCTACATCTTCTGGATCCATAGGCAGGTAGGGAACCTCCCAGAGCGGATCGGCTTTTGAGCGTTGATAGGCCATGCCTTTGTTGATCGCGTCTTGGTGCGAGCCTGAAAAGGCGGTATAGACCAATTCGCCCACATACGGATGGCGCACAT
>DZBC01000102.1 GCA_022729835.1 Sulfuricurvum sp.
CACACAGGTCTGATCCCTTTTTGGCTAAGTGTACGAGCACTCCCGATCCGATCGGTCTTTACGATTCATAATCTCGCCTATCAGGGACTATTTGACGCGGCGTCACTAGAGCGGCTGGGAATTGATCCTGCCTATTTTCACCCAGAGGCTCTGGAGTTTTACGGAAAACTCAGCTTCATGAAAGCAGCTATCGGCTTTGCTGATGCGATCACCACGGTGAGCCCCGGCTACGCACGCGAAATCCTCACCCGCGACTTTGGCTGTGGGCTTGAGGGCTATTTGAACCGACACAAAGCCAAACTACACGGCATTCTCAACGGGATTGAAACAGATTTTTTCAATCCTGCTACAGATACAGCTATCACTTGGCGTTACGATACGCATGATCCGTCATTGCGCTTACGCAACAAGGAGGCTATACTCTCTGAAGCCAACCTACAAGACAGTTCCAAGCCGCTCTTCGCAATGATCGGTCGTCCTGTAGCGCAAAAAGGCTTCGATCTACTTCTATCGGCGATGGAAGCACTACTTGCGCGACCGCTTAATCTACTGGTAATGACCGGTTGCGAGCGCGAATACTGTGCCAAACTCTCCTATTTCAGCGAACACTATGAAAATTTTACCTTTAGCGTCGGCTACGATGAAGCCCAGTCGCACCGTATCTACGCCGGATGTGACTTTTTACTCATGCCCTCACGCTTTGAGCCTTGTGGCCTTAGCCAGATGATCGCCATGCGCTACGGTGCCATTGCAATCGTACATGCTATCGGCGGGCTAAACGATACCGTCCACGAGGACTACGCGCTTCGCTGTGGTGCTGGGTTCCGCTTTGAAGCACCGACGGTTCATGAGCTGTTGGCGGCTGTCGATCGTGCTTTGGCTCTTCATCCTACACGCCGTGACGAGATCATATCCTTCAATATGTCTTGTGATTTCTCTTTCAAAAAAAGTGCTCAGATCTACATCGACCTTTACTGCAACCTGCTTACCAAGGAGTAACATGCACAACAAACCGCTGAACATTCTATTTGCCGCCGCCGAGGTAGTACCCTTTGCCAAAACAGGAGGCTTGGCTGACGTCGCTGGCGCATTGCCAAAGGCACTAGCCGCACAGGGCCACAAGGTGGCCGTCGTGATGCCGCGCTACTATCAGATTGATCCATCCCGCCTTACCAAACTAGAAGGAGCCATGGGGGTGAGCATGGGACCGATGGGCGAACTGTGGTGCGCTGTCTACACCACCAAAATTCCCGGCAGTGATGTCGATATTTATTTTATCGACTACGAAACCTTTTATGGACGCAAAGGTCTTTACGACGAATACGGCCGCTCTTATGGCGACAATGACAACCGCTTCATCTTCCTCTCCAAGGCCGCTTTCATGCTCTGCTTGAAGATCGGCTTTGAGCCAGACGTGATCCACGCCAACGATTGGCACACTGCCGCCATGCCGCTACTCGCACACACCCGCTACATTCACCAATTTGGCAATGCCGCCACCGTGCTCACCATCCACAACCTTCAGCATCAAGGGGTCTTTTTCAAAGGATGTATCGATGTCATGGAGGTCGGCTGGGAGCACTTTAACCCCGCAGCATTTGAGAGTATGGACAGCCTCAACATGCTCAAAGGCGGTATCACCTGTGCCGATGCGGTCACCACCGTCTCCAAGCGCTACGCTCAGGAGATCCAAACGCCCCAGTTTGGCTTCGGACTGCAGCATCATATCGCCGCGCACAGCCACAAGCTCTTTGGTATCCTCAACGGGGTAGATTATGATGAGTGGAATCCCTCAATTGATGATTATCTCATACAGACTTATGATGTCGATACCCTTGAAGGCAAGCTTACATGTAAGCACGCCTTGCAAAAGCACTTTGGCCTAGACAAACGCGACCATTCACCGTTGATCGGCTTTGTGGGTCGTTTTGCCGAACAAAAGGGGATCGGCATGATCGCTAGCGCCATCAAAGGACTGCTGGAGCTTGATCTGCAGGTCGTGATGCTGGGTGCCGGTGAAAAGTGGGCAGAGCACTACTTCAGCCAGATTGCAGCGCGCCATCATGGGAAATTCGGCTTACATGTAGGCTACTCCGACGCGCTGGCGCATCAGATCGAAGCGGGAAGTGACCTATTTTTGATGCCATCACTCTTTGAGCCATGTGGCCTTAACCAGATTTACAGTCTGCGCTACGGCACGCTGCCCATTGTGCGCGCTACTGGAGGGCTCGACGACACCATTGAAAACTTCGACGCCCAGAGCGGGCGCGGCAATGGCTTCAAGTTCGATCACGCAACCAATGAAGCGCTCTACTACACCGTGCGCTGGGCAGTAGAGACCTACCACAACCACCGTGAAGCCTTCGAAGAGATGCAGCGCAATGCAATGCGCATGCACTTCAGTTGGGCCGATGCCGCAGGGCACTACATCGACGTTTACCGCTACGCTATAGCCAAGCGGCGCGTCGTACAATTATCCAAGGAGCTCTAAATGCACCATCCCATCCATTATGATGTTACCCTATTTGGGGAGCTAGATGTCTATCTCTTCCGCGAAGGGACACATACACGGCTCTATAACTGTCTAGGCGCCCATCCGATGATTCGCGACGACAAAAATGGTACGCTCTTTAGCGTCTGGGCGCCCAACGCCAAAGAGGTGAGCGTACGCGCCGACTTTAACAGCTACGACCTCCACAGCCACCAACTCCGAGTCCGTGAAGACGGCTCAGGCATTTGGGAGGGCTTCATCGAAGGGGTCACACCCGGTATGACTTACAAATACCACATTACCACCGATGCGCCCAACGCCAACCCTGATAAAGCCGATCCTTACGCATTCTGGGCAGAGGAGGCTCCGGCTTCGGCTTCACGTGTGGCGACCCTCGATGAACACCAATGGAGCGATCAAGATTGGATGGAAAAACGCGCTGTACACAACAGCCACAAAGCCCCAGTCAGTATCTATGAGATGCATCTAGGCTCATGGCGGCGCAAGGTTGAAGAGGACAATCGCTTTTTAACCTACGCAGAATCGGCGCAGGAGTTGGCACACTACCTTGTAGAAACGGGTTTTACCCACGTTGAGCTACTGCCCATCACGGAACACCCTTTTGAAGGCTCATGGGGCTATCAGTGCAACGGCTACTTCGCCCCGACCGCACGCTACGGTACACCAGAGGAGTTTATGGCTTTTGTCGATACCATGCACCGCCACAATATCGGCGTGATCCTCGACTGGGTACCCTCTCACTTTGTAACCGACGGGCACGGGCTGATGAATTTCGATGGCAGTTGTCTGTATGAGCACAAAGACCCAAAACAAGGCTATCACCCCGAATGGAGCAGCGCCATCTTCAATTACGGGCGTAATGAAGTGCGTGCCTTTTTGATCAGCTCGGCGATGTTTTGGCTCGAGAAGTACCATATTGACGGTATCCGCGTCGATGCCGTCGCGTCGATGCTCTATCTCAACTACGCCAGAAAAGATGGGGAGTGGGTGCCCAACCGCTATGGCGGTAACCACAATCTCGAAGCCATAGAGTTTCTCAAGCAGCTCAACACCAGCCTCTACGAAACCCACAGCGACATCATGACCTTCGCCGAAGAGTCTACTGCCTATGCAATGGTGAGTCGTCCGGTTGATGTGGGCGGGTTGGGATTTGGCTTCAAATGGAACATGGGCTGGATGCACGATAGCCTCAAATATATGAAGCTCGACCCCTATTTCAGACAGCACCACCACCACGAACTCACCTTCAGCTTTGTCTACATGTACAACGAAAACTACTGCCTACCGCTAAGCCACGACGAAGTGGTCCACATGAAAGGCTCACTCATCAACAAGATGCCGGGTGATCACAACCAAAAGTTTGCCAATCTGCGCGCACTTTATGCTTACATGTACGCCCATCCGGGTAAAAAACTGCTCTTTATGGGCGGTGAAATCGCGCAGTTTGCGGAGTGGAACTACCAGCGCAGTCTAGACTGGCATCTGCTCGAATATCCGCTGCACAGCGGGATGCTAAAGCTCGTCAGCGCCCTCAACGCCCTCTACCGAGCAGAGCCGGCCCTACACCAAAATGACACAGAGCCGCAGGGTTTCGAATGGATTGATGAAAACGATTACAGAGCCAATGTCATTAGTTTCATCCGCAAAGGTGACCAGCCACAAGAGCAGGTGATCATCGTGTGCAACTTCTCAGACAAAACCCACGAAGGTTACCCCATCGGTATCAGTGAAGCGGGCGAGTATGTCGAGATCTTCAACTCACAAAATCCAGACTACGAAGGGTGGGGTATCAGCAATCCGCAGCCGCTTCGTACAGAAGAAGAACCCCATCATGGACGAGCCCACAAGCTCACACTGACACTGCCGTCCCTGGGGGTAGTTTATCTTAAGAGAAAATTTTAGTTAATGAGTGGCTACCCGAAAAATGTGTACCAAAAGGTCATTCTTAGCCTTGTTTTGTTGCTTGAACTAACCATCTGTGGTGTAGCACATGCACAGAGTGACACTACGGTAAAACTAGGGATACTCGCCAAACGAGGTGAAGCACAAACTTTGCAACAATGGCGACCCCTTGCTGAGTATTTGAATACGAAGATCCCAAGCCACACCTTCGAAATCGTTCCGCTTGGATTCGACGCACTCGAAGAGGCCGTCTCGCGCGCTGCAGTCGATTTTGTCTTGACCAATACCGTGCAGTATGTCACCCTTGAATACCGCTATGGCGTCAGTCGAATCGCAACGCTTCAAAATCGCTCCGACGCATCAGGGCAACACCGTTTTGGCGGTGTCATTTTTACGCGCCAAGACAACAGTGCCATTGAACACCTAGTAGACCTAAAAGGCAAGCGCTTCGGGGCTGTTGACCCCGCATCGTTTGGCGGATGGGTGATGGCCAAAAAAGAGTTGGTTGATCATAATATTCATGAAGATGATTTCAAACTGTTTCGATTCTTACACACCCACGACGCCGTCGTGATGGGGGTGCTTAACGGAGAAATTGATGCAGGCACCGTCCGCAGTGATACCTTGGAGCGTATGGCGTTCGAAGGCAAAATCAACATGAATGACATCCGCATCATCGCCCCCAAAAGTTACACGGGATTTCCCTTTGCGGTCTCTACCGCACTGTACCCGGAGTGGCCATTTGCCAAACTTTCCCATACGCCTGATGCACTGGCGGAGACTTTTCTTATAGCGCTTCTTGGTATCACGCCCGAGCTAGACGTCGCACAAAAAACCGATGTCGAGCACTGGACGATTCCCATGGACTACTCCTTGGTGCATGATCTGCTCAAGACGCTGGGTATGCCGCCTTATGACACACAAATCACCTTTTCTGATATTGTGAAAAAGTATGCCGTAGAACTTATCGTGCTCTCCTTATTTGTTGTCATTATTTCTATCGCTTCTATGATCATGCTTTGGCTCTACGGACGATTGAGAAGACAAACCATCCGCATCACCGCGCTCAACAATAAACTCACCCAGCAGACCAAACGTGAACATGTTTTCAGACAGATGATCGACAGTCAAACCGCGCTAACCATCCTTGGTAATGAGACACAAATTGTCGAATGCAATCAGGCGTTTTTGGATTTTTTCGGTATCCAATCACCCGATGCGTTTGTCTGGCACAGTAATGCGCATGAGCATACCGATGAGACTACACAAACCTATCCCACTGACTTTTCCAGTATCTTTTTGATGCAAAATCAAAATATTGCCTTACTCGATCAGAAGCAAAAACGACACATTTTTCATGTCAATATTGACCGTTTTGCCTTTGATCCATCGCTCTTTGTCGCCAGTTTGGTTGATATCACTGCCAATGAAGAGATGCACCAAAGACTCGTTTTATTACAAAAAGCAATCAATCAAACCAATAACACGATCTTGATCAGCAGCATCGACGGCACGGTGCAGTATGTAAACCAAGCCTTTTGTGAATGTCGCGGCTATACAGAAACGGAGTTGCTTCACCAAAAAGCCGAACTGCTCGGCACCATTGGACTCAACCCACTCTCCTCAGAAGCGCTCTATAACACCCTTTCAGAAGATAAAATGTGGGTCGGAGAGGTACAAACGCACCACAAAAACGGATGCGAGCACATCGTTCACATTACTATTTCTCCTGTCAAAAACGATCAAAATAAGATCACCCATCTGATCGCCATCGGTGAAGATGTCAGCAAATACCGACAAATTGAAGGAAAACTCAAAGAGAAAGAGCAGATGCTTCTTGTGCAGTCGCGTTTCGCTGCTGTAGGTGAAATGCTCGTCGCCATTGCCCATCAATGGAGACAACCACTCTCTATTATTCAAATGAGCTTGGAAAATTTGAAATTCTCTTTGGCCCTCATGGAGGTCAATGAGGAAGAAAACATCGAGTCGATGAGCGCTCAAGTACAGTTTTTATCACACACCATCGATGACTTTAGCCACTACTTCCAAAAAGAGACGAAAGTAGAGCAATGCGATTTTGATACACTCGCCTGCGACGCCACGCGGCTGTTGGAACAAACGCTAAAAAACAATGCAATAGAGATAGAGACAGTATGCCACACGCTCGCTCAGATCAATACGCGACGTCAAGAGGTGGTGCAAGTCATGCTCAATTTGATCAACAATTCAAAAGAAGCGCTGCTCTTACATCGGATTAGTAAACCAAAAATCACCATCAAAACTACCTATCGAGATGACTTACAGCTCTTTATCATTGAAGTTATTGACAATGGCGGCGGCGTCAATGATGCCATCAAACACAAAATCTTTGAGCCCTATTTCTCCACCAAAGAGACGCTAGAAGGAAGTGGACTAGGGCTTTATATAGCCAAAACTGTCGTAGAGAACAGCCTAAAAGGGCGTATCGGTTTTGAAAACACCCAAGACGGTACCCGTTTTTATATTGAGATACCCTCACTACCTCAAGAAGAAGAGTTCTTTTTATTGGAATGACACGCTACAACTCTGTTTCTGCCTCCGTTTTTGGCTTGGTACAACAGTGCATCGGCCTCTTGCAAAAAAGATTCTATCCCTTTGTCAAGCGTCACATAGGGCTCTTTGGGCGTCATCTCTACCGCACCGATACTCACCGTCACATCGATATGCATACCTTCATAATGGCAACAGAGATTGGCGAATGCTTCGCGCACGCCCTCCAGCTTCTGCTCGCCGTTGGCAATGCTGGAGTTGGGCATGATAATGACGAACTCTTCGCCGCCGTAACGAACAATAATATCCGAATCACGCAAGCTGTGTTTTACAATACGCACAAAATCTTTTAACACGCTATCCCCTGCCAGATGCCCATAGGTGTCGTTGATCTGTTTGAAATGATCAAGGTTGCAAAAAACGCACCCATCCGGCCACCCGTGACGTTTTGATCCGGCCACCCATG
>DZBC01000003.1 GCA_022729835.1 Sulfuricurvum sp.
AAGGCTATTGTGCAAGCAGATGAGCGGGTGAATGTGGCTTATATGGTTTACACCTGCGCCTTGCTACGCATTTGGCCTGCACCCGGTGATGCGAATCAGCGTTGGATGGCGACCATCGAAGCGCTACAGTCATTTGATGCGCAGAGTGCGGAAGTGGTTCGCCAGTTGGCCGTCAACTACTTCAATGCCATCGATGAGGGGATCGCCAAAGGCAACTGGGCCAAAGCCGATGTGGCGCTAGAGGCGATCATTGCCCATCAAAAGAGCGTCGGCGCGGCGGTTTATCCCTCTGAGGCCAAAATAGAGACGGAGCGGATTTATAATGTGCTCAATATTTTCGAGCGTCTGTGGCCGTGGTTTTTTCTGGTCGGCTTTGTGTTGCTCTTTCTCTCCTTTGGGCGTATTATTCAGCCCAAACTGCGCATCGAGTGGGCGACGCGCATCACGATGGCGCTGCTCATTCTCTTTTTTATCGCGCTGAGCGCTGGACTGGCGATGCGCTGGTATATTTCAGGTCATGCGCCGTGGTCGGATGGGTATGAGTCGCTGATCTACATCTCGTGGGCGACGGTGCTCGCGGGCTTTATCTTCTCCAAAAACTCTCCCATCACCTTGGCCGCTACGGGGATTCTCGCGGGGCTGACCCTCTTTGTGGCGCATCTAAGCTGGATGGATCCGCAGATTACCAATCTGGTGCCGGTGCTCAAATCCTACTGGCTCTCGATTCACGTCTCGATGATTACGGGCAGTTACGGATTTTTGGGGCTTGGGGCGCTTTTGGGCTTTATCGTGTTGATTTTGTTCAACCTTAAAAACCCTGCCAACGAGAAGCGTATCAGTGCGTCGATCAAGGAGCTGGGTGCCATCAATGAAATGAGCCTGATGATCGGCTTAGTGATGCTCACGGTAGGCAACTTTTTAGGCGGCGTCTGGGCCAATGAGAGCTGGGGGCGCTACTGGGGATGGGATCCAAAAGAGACCTGGGCGCTGGTGACGATCCTTGTCTATGCGGTGGTGATCCATCTGCGCTTTATCAAGTCGGTCTACTCAGATTACGCCTTTGCGGCGATCTCGCTGCTGGCCTTTACCTCGGTGCTGATGACCTATTTCGGGGTCAACTACTATCTGGCGGGGATGCACTCTTATGCCAAGGGCGATCCGGTGCCGGTGCCCGGTTTTGTGCCCGTCACCTACAGTATCGTCTTTGCCATCATTGCGCTGGCCTACCGTAATCGTCGTTTGGCATCGATGTAATGCTCTTTCGTCTTGCTGTGGCTCTTTGCGCGCTCATCGGGGTGCTGGAAGCGGAATACGACAACTGCGCTTTTCGGTTTAAGCCCTATGAAGCGGTCTGCAAGGAGGCGGTTAAGTTGGGCGGAACGCACCTCTACATCAACCATTTTTTGATCTCTCGCCGTACGGAGCAAAATAGACGCACTGCAGAGCGACCAGATGAAGCCAAAGGCGACACGCGAAGCAAAAATGTATCGATGGCGGCGCGGATTGATGCTATGGTTGCTCATATGGAGCGCTACCGTGAGGTTTATGAGGAGGCTACACGACGACACGGTGTGAGTCCTGAGCTCATCGCCGCCATTTTGATGAAGGAGTCAAGTTTGGGCACGGTACGGTTGAGCTACAACGCGTTTAGCGTATTTAATGCCGTCTTGCATCAGCCGCAACCTAAAACAGCGCGTGAGAAGCGGCGACATGCCATGGCGGTGAGCAATGTGGCGTATATTTTGAACTACTGTGAAACCCGTAAACTAGAGCCGCAGGAGTGTCATCTGCCGAGTTCGTATGCGGGAACGATAGGGATAACACAATTCATGCCCCAAAGTCTGCAGTATGTCGAGGCATATGGTGCGGGCAAGGGAGACCGTAACACCCAAGAGGATGCTATTGTTTCGGTTGCGCGCTATCTGCACGAAGTGGCCGGATTCTCTAAACCGATCGACTGGGCAAAGATCGGTGATCTGCGTGCCATCGAGGCACAATGGTACAGCTATGCCAAAAAATACAAGAACGCTTCATTCGCTAACGATAAAAACCGTGACGGTAAAGCCCGTAAATGTTTTACATGTAACGATGCCTCTATGAGTGAAGTACGTGAAGCGGTACAAAAGATGATGCACTACAACCACTCATCCCACTACGCTATCGGCGTATTACGGTTGGCTTATGAGGCGCATAAAGGGTTGCAAAAGCGCTAGAGCTCCGATCGGCGCTGCTCTGTTTTATAGCGGTTCCAAAACCAAGCGCCAGGGATACTGGCGAGAATAAGCAGCAAGCCATAAAGCACGGAGACAACCAGTACCGTCTCCTTTTGGGCACCGATCAGCAGCAAAATCCCTACCATGCCCCCTTCGCGCACGCCCCATCCCGCCAGCGAAATAGGCACGATGGTGAGCAAAAATACCGGAGGAATGGCGACAAGCAAGGTGGTGAGTGAGAGATGGGCATCGACGCTGAGCGAAAGCATATAAATGGAGAGGACGGTGAGTAGATGCACCAAAACGGTGATGAATATATGACGTATGAGCATCACACGGTCGGCGTAGAGACGGTTGAAGCGGCGTGAGAGGCGCACAAAGAGGTTGGAGAAGCTAAAGCGACTCAAAAAGCTAAAGCGCTCCATCATAAAAAGCAGTACAAACCCTCCGATACCGCCAAACGCGATGAGGTAGAGCAGTTGGTGTAGCCACGACGGGAAGGTGCCGTAAAAGAGGGTGTTGGCGATGAGGTTGAGTACCAAAAGCCCCACCAAACCGATGACGCGATCGGCCAAAATTCCCGAGAGTACCTCTTTTTTGTCGTAGCCTTTTTGCACCAGTTCGATGGCGCGCACCGCGTCGCCGCCGATGCTGCCGGGGAGAACCTGATTGAAAAAGGTGCCGCGAAAGTAGCTTTGAACGTAGAAGCTCACCGGCTCTTTGAACTCCAGCTTGCGCATGATGAGCCGCCATCGGTAGGCTGCGAGCAAGGTGGAGCCGATCTGTAGGACAAAAGCAAGCGCGATCCATCCGCCGTGTGATTTAGCAAGGACGCGTAAGACGTGATCAAAATCGATATATTGAAAAAGCAGATAGAAGATCAGTGCGGTGATCAGGAGTTTGAGCGTCGTTTTCATCGGGCAATTCTATCCAAACTCGGCTTTAGGGTGCTACGCGGTAGATATAGAAGGTCTTGGTGTCCTCTAGCCCTTTTTTGACGCTTAAAGTGTCGATCAGCTCGACGTGCGGAAAAAATTCAAGTAGGGCATTTTCGGCGGGTTTTTTGCCTAGAAAAAGCCCCGCTTGTGAGGGTGGATTGGGATACCAAAGATCATATTGGCTCATACGGCTACGTACCCCCACGCGGGCGTTGGGGTGCTGCGGAAGGTAGTAGCTCAGCAAGGCGGCAGTGGTGAGGTGATCGCCGTAAAAGGCGTCGCCCTCACGGGTGTGTGTTTGCAGTAGGGTAATCGCCTCTTGATAGCCGTACATGCGCTCTTGCACCACTTCAAGATGGGTAATGAGCAAGGCGCGCAGCAGCAGGCTGATACTCAGTGCCAAGAGCAAAGCGACACGAAAGAGCCGCTCGTTACCCTTTACATGTAAGGCGATGAGTACCGTAGCGCCCAGGTAAGCCGGAGCGGTATAGTTGAGCTCAAGTACCGCAAAAAGGCTCTTGTAGCAAAAAAAGAGCAGCGGGAAGAGTACCGATAAGGCGAGGTAGAAGCGGCGCGGATCGTGGATAAAGGCGCGGTGCTTAAACAGCAGATAGAAGAGCCAAGCAGCGAATACGGGGCTAAAAAGAGCGAATTGACCCGCGAAATATTCCAAAAATCGTCCAATATCCGCCCCTGTTGCTTTGGCACTGCCGTGGCTGAGTTGAAAGGCGAAGCTGATCCAATCATGGTTGTAGTTCCACCACAGCATCGGGCTGATGAGCACCAAAGCGATTAGCATCACGCCGTACGTACGCGCCTGCCCGAAGAGGTCGCGTCGTCGCAATAGGGCGAAGAGAAGCAAAAAAAGCACAAATAAAATAGCGCTGTATTTACCCAGCATCATCAGCCCCAGTGAAACGCCCAAGAGCCAAAACGACGCGGTGTGGTTCTCAAAAAAAGCGCGGTAGCCGTAGTAGAGCGCCATCGACCAAAAGAGCACGAGCGGCGCGTCGGGGGTAATGATGGTATAGCCCACATGGACCATAGTGACGCAAAAATAGATCGTAAGAGCGTATAAAGCGGTAGCGCGATCGGAGAGCTTACATGTAAGCAAATAGAGATACCATCCCGCACCGCTCATTCCCAAAACCGCCCAGAGGCGCACGCCCCATGTAGACTCGCTGATAAGGTTGCTAAGCGCGATCAGCCACGCCAGCAGCGGGGCGTGGTCGAAATAACCGCTTTGGAGGCGGTGGCTCCAGACCCAATAGTAGGCTTCATCACCGTGTAGGGGTAAAAAAGCGTTGTAAAAGGTGGCTGTTAGGGCAAAAAGTAGCAGGGCTACGAAGGCGCTACGCTCGGGTCGGCGGAGGAGTAAGGCGTACAAATGATGGGCCATGTCAGACTCTTGGTTGTAGTGCAAAAAAGATCAAGCGAACTCCCTAAAACAAAGACCATTATCATAACACCTTTGAAATTAGGAGCGGCTATAATGGCGGGTATGAAAGCTACCATCCAATCGGTTCCGCTCTATATTTGGGCACTCTTTATCCTTTCGTCGTTTTTGTGGGTCTTGATGCCGCAGATTGACTTACATGTAACGCGCTTGCTCTACACCGAAGGGGCTGGATTTACACTGCGTTATAGCTGGTGGGAGCAGGGGCTGTATCGTAGTGTCGAAGTGCTGCTCATCGGCGTGAATGTAGGTGCACTTTCGCTGTGGCTCTATAACCGCTTTATGAGGCGTTCTATTTTGGCCTTTACGGGTAAGAAATTGCTTTATGTGCTGTTGGTGCTGGCACTGGGTTCGGGTTTGATCGTTAATGCGCTTCTAAAAGAGCACTGGGGTCGAGCAAGGCCTGCGCAGACGCTCGATTTTGGGGGCAAGGCAACCTTTACTCCGGCTTTTGTGCTCAGCGATCAAGGGGGCAACTCTTTTGCCTGCGGGCATGCATCAGGGGCGTTTGCCTTTATCGCTTATGCTATGCTCGCACAGCGTCGGCGGTCATTGTGGATGGCACTGGCACTTTCGTACGGCTTTGCGGTAGGCTTTGCACGTATGGCTGCGGGAGGGCATTTTTTAAGCGACGTCGTGGTCTCCTTCTTTGTGCTCTACATTACGGCGCGCATGCTCTACTATGGGATGTTTGAACGGGGTCTTTAATCCTCTTTGTGCTATCATAAACGCAATTTTTTTAAAGGGCTGGGTGAATGGATTTAGGAACGGTCATTGGTCTGGTATTGGTTTTGGCCCTGCTCTTAAGTGCCATGGCGATGGGGGTCGGTCTTGGCCCTTATATCGACATTCCCTCCGTTTTGATTGTTGTCGGCGGCTCCATCGGGGCGCTGATGATCTCGTTCAAGATGGAGACGATGAAAAACTTTGTCAAGATCTTTATGATCGCGATTAAGCCGCCGCAAGAAGACATGCTTGTGTTGATCAAAAAGCTTGTCGATTTTGCCACCTCTGCCAGACGCGACGGCATCTTGTCGCTTGAAGCCGCTGCCAATGCCGAAACCAACGCCTTTTTGAAAAAAGGGCTCTCAATGGCGGTGGACGGCAATGAACCCGACTCCATCCGTGAGCTACTTGAGATCGAGATGGAGCAGACCAGTAAGCGCCATCAGATGAATGCGGCAGTCTTTAGCCAGTGGTCGGGTCTTGCCGGAGCGATGGGGATGATCGGAACCTTGATCGGACTGGTGGCTATGCTGCTCAATATGGCCGACCCTTCGGCGATCGGGCCGTCGATGGCGGTTGCCTTGTTGACCACCATGTATGGGGCAATGATCGGAAATATCTTTGGTGGACCGATTGCCAATATTCTCAATATCCGCAACTCGGATGAAGAGCTGGTGAAGCAGATGATTCTTGAGGGCATTATGTCGATTCAGGCGGGAGACAACCCGCGAACGCTTGAGGGTAAGCTTCTCTCATTTCTGCCGCCCAAAGAGCGCGTCAGCCAATTCCAGTAGGCACGTATGGGAAAAAAGAAATGCCCGGATTGCCCTGTTTGTATGCCAGAGTGGTTGGCGGCCTTTGGCGACTTAATGAGTCTGTTGCTCTGCTTTTTCGTCCTTTTGCTCTCCATGTCAAGCATGGATGCTAAAAAGGTCTCTGAGGCGATCGGCTCTCTGGCTGGTGCCATGAGCGTTCTTGAGGGGGGAACTAAGACTGAAGTCTCAAAACAGCGCATTCAGGAGTCTACGCCCATAGAGGAACAAGACGAAACCAGTGAGCAGGTGAACCTGATCCAAGCAGCCGTTGCCGATGCTAATGAGATGACCAAAAAGGGACAAGGTCCTGCCATCACACTTGAAGAGTCGCAAGAGGGTTTTGTCATTGAACTGCCAGCGGCGCTGCTCTTCAAAGAGGGGAGTGCAAAGATCGAAAGCGAAGACGCCATACTTTTTCTCAAGCGCATGGCGCTTATTGTCGATACCTTGCCCAACGAAGTCGATGTGAGTGTGCAGGGGCACAGCGACAATGCACCTCCTGGGGCCAACTCCCTCTACAAGGATAACTGGGAGCTTTCGATGGCGCGCGCCCTTGCGGTATTGTACGAATTGCTGCGAAACGGTGTCGATCCTAAGCGCATTCATGCGGCCGGATACGGGGAGTTTAGGCCCAAAGCCAGCAACGCAACCCCTCAAGGGCGTGAAGCCAATCGACGGGTAGAACTCCATTTTTACGGAGCCAAAACCGATCAACAAGCGAAGGTTGAAAGCTCCGTATTGCAGCAGCAGGCTCAGTAGTGCGCGTACCCTTAACGCTTCTTTTGCTGCTCTGCTCTTTGTGGGGCGCAGAACCCATTCCGACGATGAATTTTCAGCTATCAGCGCCTGATACACCGCAGCAGCTCGTCACCTCGCTTAATGTTCTGATCGCGCTGACGATTCTCTTCTTGGCACCTTCGATGGTGCTGGTGATGACGACGTTTACCCGATTTGTGATCGTGTTTGGCTTTTTGCGTCAGGCTCTGGGCACACAGCAGGTGCCTCCGACCCAGCTTTTGGTGATGCTCGCTTTGGTACTGACGATCTTTGTGATGGAGCCTATCGGCATCAAGGCGTATGAAAATGGAATCGAACCCTATTTGCAAGAGAAGATCGGATACGAAGAGGCATTTGAAAAGACCGCTGCACCGTTTAAAGATTTTATGATCCGTAACACCAGAGAGAAGGATCTCGCGCTCTTTATCCGCATACGCAAGCTTGAAAATCCGCAGACCATCAGCGATGTGCCGCTTACGGTGATTATTCCGGCCTTTGTCATCAGTGAGCTTAAAACCTCTTTCGAGATCGGTTTTTTGCTCTTTTTGCCCTTTTTGGTCATCGATATGGTCGTGGCGTCTGTGCTGATGTCGATGGGTATGATGATGCTACCGCCGGTAATGATCTCTTTGCCGTTTAAAATTTTGGTCTTTGTGCTGGTGGATGGATGGAATCTGCTCATCGGCAATCTTGTCGCCAGTATCAAATAGGAGTGTCGGGTTTTGGAGTGTGACTATTTCGGGGAGTGCGGCAGTTGTCGTGATTATGTACAGGGGTATGAGGGACAGATTGCGCGCAAAAAAGCGCAGACACTATTGGAGTTTGCCGACGATTATGATGGGGTGCTTGAGTGTTTCGCGTCGCCAGAGTCACATTACCGCGCTAGAGCGGAGTTTCGGATTTGGCATGAGGGCGAGCGTAGTGCCTATGCGATGTATGCCATAGCGCCCAAAGCGACGGTGATGATTGATCGCTGCGCCATTGTACGTGATAGTATTGACGCGCTGATGCCGGTTTTGTTGGAGCGGCTGGAGTCCAAAAAGATGACGCGCAAGCTCTTTGGCATCGACTTTCTCTCATCGCGTCGGGGCGAGATCGTGGTAACGCTTATTTACCACACCAAGCTTGATGAACACTGGCGCACTCAAGCGTTGGCGCTATCACAAGCAATGGGGGTGCATATCATTGGCCGCAGTAGGGGCGAGAAGGTGATTTTGACACAGGATTACGTGAGCGAATCCTTACATGTAAAGGGTAGACCCTTTCACTACCGACACATCGAAAACAGCTTTACCCAGCCCAACCCCGCCGTCAATGAGGCGATGATTACGTGGGCGATGGAGCAGTTTGAGGGGGTCGGTGGCGATCTGCTCGAGCTCTACTGCGGTGCTGGAAATTTCACCATCCCTTTTGCGACGCACTTTGATCGGGTGCTGGCTACGGAGGTCTCGAAGGCCTCCATCGCGGCAGCCAAGATCAATATGCAGCTCAACGACGTGCACAACATCGACTTTGTCCGTCTGGGGGTTGAGGAGTTTGTGCAGGCACTTGAAGGGGTGCGCAGTTTTAGGCGGATGGAGGGGGTGGAGCTGGGGCGCTACCGTCTTGGCTCTTTGTTTGTCGATCCGCCGCGCGCAGGAATGGATGAGAACTCCTTGCGTCTGGCTCAAAAGTTTGAGACCATCGTCTATATCTCTTGCAATCCGCAAACCCTCAAGCGCGATTTGGCGCGGCTCTCGTCTACCCACAAGATCGCTAAAATGGCGCTTTTTGACCAATTTCCCTATACACACCATCGAGAGATGGGTGTCAAACTTATCCCTAAAGAGGTATTATGAAAACCATCTTTATTCTTGTATTCGCGGTACTCACGGCTTTTGGAGAAGAGCTTGAGCGCATCGAGCGCATTGTACACGACGTAGGTGCGCTGCGCGAGAAATACGAAGCGTGTCAAGGGGCGCTTGAACGGTTCGAGACAGCGCCGATGGAGTGTGAGGTGAACAAAGCAGAGTTGGTGATGCGTCAAAAAGCGCAGTTGGCGTGCGAAGAGCGGCTTGAACAGTTGCAAGCCCAGCGTCAAACGATCGTGAATACGACGCCATGCCAAGAGTGTAATGTCTCGGCTCTTCATCAGCAGATTGATAGTCTCAAGCTCGCGCTTGAGGTCGCTCAAAAACGCTATGCGGTGTTGGAAGCGCAAAAGAAGGCTCTTCCTAAACCCTCCTTACATGTAACGCGCTCCAAGAGTGAATCCGTCCCGGTGGCAGTGAGTGCGTCGGCCTTCTCAAAAGCGCCAGAGGCCGCAGTGTCATCTGAAGCTTATGTCTGGGCGGAAGCAAGAGCATATCGTCTGCTTCGTGACGCGGATATATACGATGCTCCAAGCGGAAAAGTCGTACAGCGGTGGGAGGCCCAGCGCTCGTTCACGTCGATGCAAGGCCAAAAAGGTTGGGTTCGCATCACCGGTTATTTTGTGGATAAACAGTGGAGACCCTCCAGAGAGGAGTCGCTGTGGGTGAGGGCGGAAGATACGCTAGGGCGATAGACGCTTCTATTGACCGCCCCAGGGCATAGACTCTTTTTGCCAGCCGAAGATAAATCCTTCATCGAGATTGTAGGCTTCGACGCCCTCTTTGGCGAGCATATTGGCAGCGACTTTTGAGCGTGGACCGCTACGGCAGACCAAAATAACTTTTGAAACGTTACGCAGTTTCATCGCTTGCATCACTTCGGAGACGAAACTCTTGTTTTCGACCTCTTTGGCGTCGTAGAGCTTCTGGGCTTGAATGTGGTCTTTGACTACCCCTTTTTCGACCTCATATTGGGCACTTTTGACACGCATTTCAACCGATTTCGGTTCGTACATCCAGTTGAATACGGGAATGTTAATAAACCCTTCGCCGTGACCGGTGTAGATATATTCAAGTGTTGTGCGGACATCCACAATAATCGCTTCTCCTTTTTTTTGCATCTCATACGCCTCTTTTGCGCTGAGATCATCTTCGTAGGTATCTGCTGCGAACAGACCGATAAATAGAGCCAGCAGAGCCATTGTAATACGTTTCATCAGTATCCCTTATGTGTTGGTATCTTGGGGGCGTAATGGTATCAAAAAAAGATAAAGAAGCCAGCGTGTGATGGTCACGATCAGTGGTGAAAAAGTAATACACGACTAAAACACTAATAATACTTGACTATAAAAGACGCTTATGCAAGAATTGCTCATTACACTTAAGGAACCTACATATGGATCAGGTATGTCCTATTAGTTACAAACAGATCGACGCGACGACGGTGCGCATACTGTCACTCTTTGTTTTTGCCGGCGTAGCATGGATGCTCTGGAGCGCATCACTGCTTGCGGCGATGCTGTTGGTGATCGATTTCATGATTCGACTCTACTGGAGCAGAAACTACAGTCCGCTCTTTTTGAGCGCACGTGCCGTTCAGCACTTTTTGGGATTACCCCAGAGGTATGAGGATGCAGCAGCCAAAAGACTGGCCGCGCATTTTGGATTGCTGTTTATGCTTCTATTTCTTGTATTCATTTGGCAACAGCAGTGGCTTTGGCTTTACGGTGCGGCAAGCATTTTTTTCCTTTGCAGCGGGCTTGAAATTCTCTTTGGATACTGCATCGGCTGTAAAATTTACTATCTCTATTGTTTCATGAAAAGAGCTCTTTAGATGTCGGGTATCACCTCCAAAGGAGTCTATGGATTGGCTGCGATGCATGTGCTCTCTCATGCACCCAAAAATCGAGCGATGCAGATTCGGGAGATCGCCGCAATGACGCAGATTTCGGCGACCTATCTTGAACAGTTGATGCTCATGCTCAGGCGTGCGCATCTGGTGGTCAGTACGCGCGGTATCAACGGCGGTTACCGTCTCGCAAAGCCGCCGCATGAGATCGAGGTTCGCGAGATTATCGAAGCGTTGGAGGGAAATTTCTACTCGTTTGAGGGCAATCTCGGTGCCAGTGTGATTTTAGAGTATTTCTGGGCCGATATCCAGAAGCGGATCAAAGTGCTCTTTGAACTCAAACTTTCTGAGATTGACCAAGCGTATCAGCCCCATTACTACGAAATTTAACCTTACATGTAAGGCTTATGCAGAATATGAAGATATTCTATAGTGCGGTGCGAGGCGGCAGTGGCGTTTTTGGCGTTGAATCGCTTGTGCAAGATTGAGGCTTGATGATACTCCCCGATACCGCGCATTAGCTCTTCAATGGCCTTGTTTTCGATGATACCGTCGCTGCTGTAACTTAAAAAGATGTAGGGAAAATTTGCTCTTAAGAGCAGGTTTGAAAGAGCCTCAAAAGCGTGTTTTTGCCGGCTGTAGCGGGAGCTGTGGTAGGCTCCAAGCCCCGTTTTTCCGCGAGGTGTGAAGGGGATGTAGCGGGCGATGGAGTCGAGCAGATGGTAATTGGCACCGTATTGGCGTAGGTTGTAGGGCGGATCGAGGTAGAGAATCTCGCCTTGTAAGTTTTGGATGAGCGTGTTGGCGTCTGCATTGTAAACAAGGTGCTTGGCATGGGGCGTCGGTGTGATATCGAGCGCTTGTAGTACGAGCGGTTTTTGCGCACTTTTTTTGAGTGTTTTGAGAAAAGCACTGAAGACGGATGTTGTGTTGGCAACAGCGCTTGAAGCGACGATGAGGGTGGCCAATAGTAGGCGGTAGCGCTCCGTGTCGATCAGTGCGCTTTGCTTCCAAGATTCGATCTCTTGGCGTATCGCGTCGATGCGGCCGGCATTTTCGTCGCTGAAATAGAGCCGTCCGCTCTCGCAAGCGTAGTGTGTGGAGATCCATCCTTTACGGCCTTCAAGGGCATTGAGTCTGCTGAGTTGCTGCGCATAATCCTCAAGTGTCGTGGTGGCGAGATAGGCGTGATTCAAGAGGTAGCTGAAGTATTCGATATCGTTGGCCGTTGTCTGTTTGGTTAGTGGAGCGAAGTGCCGAGCGACACTGCCTGCACCCGCGAAGAGATCGCACATGCGATAGCTCTGGAGTGGTTGGCTTACATGTAAGGTGATCTGTGTCTGCAAAAAATCGAGTAAACGCTCTTTGGAACCTATGTAGTGCATCTTAGAGTCCTTCGAGCAGCACATACCACAGCGTTTCGACTTCGCGGTCGCTGAGATAGAGGGTGCTAAGGCTCTGAGTCATACCTGCGTGATGCTTGCTAGAGATGCTTAGACGATGTGAACATGCACGGTGTGTCGGTAAAAAGGCGCGGATCAAGGAGACCTCTTCTTCGATAGGCAACTCACAATCAAAACAGATCGCTTCGTCGTGGAGTCGTCCTTCGTGCTGTAGAAGTTGAAGGTAGCTCTCAATAGCGATGCGCTTGGGATTTTGCAGATGCCATTTCTCTGCCGCTGCATCGAGTAGCTCAAAATAGAAGCTACCGATCTCAGGCGCATCGTGTAGATGTGGATAGAATAGTGCGATAAATTGCTGCCAAATCCCTAACCGTGCACGATCAAGCATCCACGGGTATCCAAGATGGATCACGTCGCGGAGTCTGCCGATACCGGAGTTGAGGCTCAGTTCGCGTTCAAAATCGATTTTAAAGCCCAAATTGATCACACCGTGGCGTGCTCCGTAGAATCGATAAAGGGTCTGTAAGTTCTGCTGCGTTATGATCGAAACGATCAAATCTTCGTCGCGCGAACGGGTGACTTTGATGATATATCCTTGCAATGATGCTTCTTTTTTACCCAGAAAAAAATTTCTGTTGATTCAACCATTCTATTTTATAAAATTTTAACAGCTAAAAAGTTAAAATTAGCCTCAACGTCTCTAAATAAGATAATATTCTTTAAAAAGAGATTAAAAATTAGAAAATTGATACAAAAAGGTAGATGCATGTTAGAACATCATGATCTTCTGCGCTCATTTAAAGATAACTGTGGTTTTGGATTGATCGCCAATATCAAAAACCGCGCGAGCCATGAGAACCTTGAAAACGCCATCACGGCGCTTGAACGCATGATGCACCGTGGCGCGGTCGCCGCCGATGGTAAGACGGGAGACGGTAGCGGAATGTTGCTGTCGATGCCGCATGAGTTTATGCGCCACGCCGCCAAAAGTGCGGGTGTTGAGTTGCCGGAGATGTACGCCGTCGCGACGGTATTTACTAAAAATAGGAGCCAGCTTCTTACCATTGCAGACATCTGTTTGGTAAATGATCTCAAAGTGACTTATGAGCGTGTGGTGCCTGTCGATGTCAATGCACTAGGAGAACAGGCGCTCTCCACGCTGCCTTTGATTGTACAGCTTTTCATTATTCCAAACTCCATTATGGCGACGCAGCGTTTTGAAGCGCTACTTTATCTAAGCCGCAAGGAGTCTGAGCACCGTTTTATCAACGATGAGGACTTTTATATTGCTTCAATGAGTTCTAAGGTGATTTCGTACAAAGGGCTGGTGATGCCTACGCACATCAGAGAGTTTTACAAAGATTTTCAAGACCGCCGCTTTAAAATCTCCTTTGCCCTTTTTCATCAGCGTTTTTCTACCAACACGCTTCCCAAATGGCGTTTGGCACAGCCTTTTCGCACGATTGCACATAATGGTGAGATCAACTCCGTGGAGGCCAATCGCTACAACGTTGATGTGAAATCTGAGTCGATCAAAAGCGAAGTCTTTACCAATGCAGAGATTGCACGCATATTGCCAATCCTGCAGCCCTACGCATCTGACAGCGCGAGTGCGGATAACTTTTTTGAGTTTTTGATTGTCAACGGCGTCGATTTCTTCAAAGCAGCCCGCGCTGTTATTCCGGCACCATGGCAAAATGCGCCGTACATGGATCCTGAGTTGCGCGCTTTTTATGAGTACCAATCGACTGTGTTTGAGGCGTGGGACGGTCCCGCCGCATTCTCGTTAACTGACGGTCGTTATATCGGTTGTGTGCTGGATCGTAACGGATTGCGCCCTTCTAAATATATCATCACCGACGACGATACCTTGCTAATCGCCAGTGAATACGGCGTCATCGATCTGCCCGAGAAAAAGATCAAAGAGCGTGGGCGCTTGCAGTCGGGAGAGATGATCGGACTTGATCTTAAATTTGGCAAAGTGCTCAAAAATGAGGAGATCAACCATTATCTCAAATCGTCCAACCCGTACATGAAGTGGTTGAATGAGCGTATGATCTACCTGCAAGAGCATGTGGACAGTCAATATGCTAAAAGCTGCGACTACATAGGGACTGATCTGGTGCCGCTGCAGCGCTTTTTCAATATCACCCAAGAGGTGATTGAGCAGGTGATCGAACCGATGGTGCGCGATGGTAAAGAGGCGGTCGGCTCCATGGGTGACGACACGCCATTGGCGGCCTTTAGTGACAAGCAGCGTATGTTTAGCGACTATTTCAAGCAGAAATTCGCTCAGGTGACCAATCCTCCGATCGATCCGATCCGCGAAAAGGTGGTGATGAGTCTCAACACGGGTTTTGGAGAGGTGCATAACATTCTTGACGAACTACCCGACCATGCCCATCGACTTAAAGCGATTTCACCCATCATTACCAGCGAAAAACTTGATATTCTCAAATCATTCGGTGATATTAAATCACCAAGATATCAAGCGCACTACCACAATTCGACCTTCTCTATTGCCTATAAAGGTGATCTAAAACAGGCGCTTGAAGCACTGGTGGAGAAAGTGATTTTGGCCGTTAGGAATGAAAAAACTCGTATCGTTATTCTTGATGATGTAGGATTGAGTGCAGACTCCCCAGTGATGCCGATGCTGATGGTTATCGGACGCCTCAATCAGGCGCTTCGCGCGGCCAAAATCCGCCATCTGGCCTCCATCGTAGCCAACACTTCAGAAGTGATTGATTCACACGGTGCGGCAACGATGATCGCTTACGGCGCAAGCGCGGTTTATCCGAAACTACTGTTTGCAACCGTTATGGAGTTTGCTGAGCGGCACAAGAGTGAATTTAGCTGTCAAGATGCGCTCAAATCGGTGCACTCGGCGCTCAACGCGGGGCTGCTCAAAATCATGTCCAAAATGGGTATCTCAACCATTGCTTCGTACCGCAATTCCGGCTTGTTTGACGTTCTGGGGCTCAGTCGCGAGATGGTCGAAGAGTGCTTTGGCGATTCACAAGCGCTGGTGCCGGGTCTAGGATATGAACAGATTGACGCACGCATCAAGAAGGTACATAAGGAAGCCTATGTCCAAAGCGGCTTTAATACTGTTTTTCCACTCAACATCGGAGGCTTTTACAAGTTTTACCATGGGCAGGAGCATCACGATTTCGGTCCTGATGTGATCCACGCCATCCACGCAGTTGCCAAAAACGGCACCAAAGCCGATTATGACCGTCTACGCAAGCTCGTCAATGGGCGTGGACTCAAATATATCCGTGATTTCTTTGAGTTCAAGTCTGATCGTTTTGCAATTAGCATCGACGAAGTGGAGCCCAAAGAGCGGATATTCAAGCGTTTTGCTACAGCGGCAATGAGTTTAGGATCGATTTCACCCGAAGCGCATGAGACCCTTGCTGAAGCAATGAATACGATCGGTGCAATGTCCAACTCTGGCGAAGGCGGTGAGGATTCAGTACGCTTTGGTACCATCCTCAACTCCAAAATCAAACAGGTTGCATCGGGCCGCTTTGGCGTCACTCCGGCATATCTGCGCTCTGCCGAAGAGATCCAAATCAAGGTTGCTCAAGGTGCAAAACCCGGTGAAGGCGGACAGCTTCCGGGCCATAAGGTGACGGCGCTGATTGGTCGTTTACGCCATACGGTTCCGGGTGTGACGCTTATTTCGCCGCCCCCGCACCATGATATCTACTCCATTGAAGATCTGGCGCAGCTTATTTTCGATTTAAAACAGGTTAATCCCAAAGCGACGGTCGCCGTGAAGCTGGTATCGACATCAGGCGTCGGTACGATTGCGGCGGGTGTTGCCAAGGCTTATGCCGACAAGATCATCATTTCAGGCGGAGACGGCGGTACGGGCGCCGCACCGCTCACATCGATCAAATTCGCGGGGAATCCTTGGGAACTTGGACTCTCTGAAGCACACAATGCACTCAAGGCCAACAACCTACGCGAAATGGTACATGTACAGACTGACGGTGGACTCAAGACGGGCTTGGATGTCGTCAAAGCGGCGCTTCTGGGCGCAGAGAGCTATGCCTTTGGTACAGGTGTATTGACCATCATCGGCTGTAAAATGCTACGCATCTGTCACCTCAACCGCTGCTCAGTCGGCGTGGCGACCCAAAATCAGATGTTGCGGGATGAGCACTATCGCGGTAACGTGCAGCAAGTGATTAACTTCTTCAACTTTTTGGCGGACGATGTACGCACAATTCTGGCGTCACTAGGTTATCGCACCCTTGAAGAGATCGTCGGTCGCTCCGATTTGCTCAAAGTGGTGGATGATCCGTTTGCTAAGCAGTTTGACTTTTCAGCCGTGTTGCACCGTGAAGAGGGGGTTAATACCTGTCAGCATCCATCCAATCCGCCCTTTGATGACAATGCCTTTGAGGTGTCGGTGTTAGAAGAGGCTAAAGCAGCCATAAAGCATCCCGAGCATCCCATCCGCATCAAACGCACCATTAGCAACCTCAACCGTAGTTTCGGTGCGCGTATCAGCGGCGAGATCGCCCAGTATTATGGAGACGCAGGACTCAAAGACGGCACCATTACGATTGCGCTTCAAGGGATTGCCGGCCAGGCACTTGGTGCGTTTTTGATCAACGGGGTGAGTATTCGACTGGAAGGTTATGCCAACGATTACATCGGCAAGGGGATGCACGGCGGTAAAATCATCGTGACGCCTAAGCGTCAGGGAGAGAAGTTTAGCGCAGGAGGCAATACGTGTCTGTACGGTGCGACGGGCGGGAAGCTCTATATTAGCGGTTCGGTAGGTGAGCGCTTTGCGGTACGTAACTCCGGTGCTCTGGCGATTGTCGAAGGTACGGGTGATAATGCTTGTGAATATATGACCGGCGGTGTGGTTGTGATTTTGGGTAAAACCGGAGTCAACTTTGGCGCGGGTATGACTGGCGGTGTGTCGTTTGTCTATGATGCAGATCACACGTTTATTGAGAATGTCAACCGCGAACTGGTTGAGGCTGTACGTATCGATACCGATGATGGAGACGAAGCGCGCCATTTCCTTAAGCGCCTGCTCAAGGAGTACAGTATCGAGACAGGCAGCCATTGCGCCAAAACTTTGCTGGATAACTTCCGCGTAGAGATCCGCAATTTCTGGCTGGTACGTCCTAAAAATCTCAAAAAACTACCGCTTAACGTCGATAAAGGAGACTAAGATGCGCGAATTTATTACCACGGGACGTCTCGACCCTTCTAAGCGTCTGGTTGTCGAGCGCACGAGAGACTTCAAGGAGATATACGAGTTTTTTGACACATCTGAGGCTTCTCAGCAGAGCGAGCGCTGTATCCAGTGCGGTGACCCCTTTTGTTTAAATAAATGTCCGCTGCACAACTACATCCCGCAGTGGCTCAAAGCAGTGGCTGAAAAAGATTTGGAGCTTGCCTTCAAGCTCTCCAATGAACCATCACCATTTCCCGAAGTGATGGGGCGCGTATGTCCGCATGATCGTCTGTGTGAGGGCGATTGTACGCTCAATGACGGTCACGGCGCCATTACGATCGGAGGGATTGAGACTTTTATCAACGAAGAGGGTTTTCGGCAAGGCTTCAAGCCCTTTTTTCCGGGGGTCACTTCCAAGAAGAAGGTGGCAATCATCGGCTCGGGTCCGGCGGGTCTCTCTGCCGCTACCTATCTGCTACGATCAGGTATCGGGGTGAGTATGTATGAGCGCTCCGATCGCGCTGGAGGCTTGTTGACCTATGGGATTCCTGGCTTTAAGCTAGACAAAAAAGTGGTTGCACGTCGGGTCGATCTGCTCATCGAAGCTGGAATGAAGTTACATGTAAGCACGGAAGTAGGTAAAGATATCGGTTTTGAAGAGATCGCCAATACTCATGATGCGATTTTTATAGGTATCGGTGCGACCAAAGCCAAGCGGGCCGGTATCAACGGCGAAAACGCGCCCAACGTTTACGCTTCGATGCAATATCTCACCGCAATACAACGTAAAATCTTCAAGGAGAGTTATGACAAGGTATTTGACTTTAAAGATCTCAGCGTGGTGGTGATCGGCGGCGGTGATACAGCCATGGACTGCGTGCGCACGGCCAAGCGCGAAGGGGCACGTAGCATCTCTTGTCTTTATCGACGTGATGCCTACAACATGCCCGGTAGCCAAAAAGAGTACAAAAATGCGATGGAAGAGGGGGTAGAGTTTACCTTTCATGCCTCTCCAAAAGAGATTGTTTTGGGAGAAAATGGCAGAGCAGTGGCGATCACGATGATCAAAACCGTCTTAGGTGCCAAAGATGAAAGCGGACGTCAGCGCATGGAAGAGGTACGCGGTAGCGAATTTCAGGTCAAGGCAGACGTGATCATTATGGCGCTTGGGTTTGATCCGGCGGTGCCTTCGTTTTATGCGGAAAATGGGATTGAGACGCATAGTTGGGGTGGCGTGGTGATTGATCAGCATTTTCAAACAACAACACCAGGCATTTTTGCCGGCGGCGATTGCCGACGCGGTACCGATTTGGTGGTAGGTGCTGTTTATGACGGCAGAGAAGCGGCGCGCGCTATTGCATCTTTGCTTAAGTAAGCACTGCGGCCTTGCGCCGTTATCGCTTTTTAACCAATTCTTCGCCTTACATGTAGGGTGATTACACCCATGAATCGCCCTGTTCAACGAAGTATCGGCTCTTTTTGGGTATAATCCGCCATTTCAAATTTGTCGCAAGCTTGGCGATGATAACCTTCAAACAGCTTATTTGATATCTCCATAGACAAGGATACCCAGCGTGAGTCTTTTCGATCTATTCAGCAGCTCTAGCACCAAACGTCAAGCCAGCAAAGAAGAGGCTCCGGCCCACTGGATCAAGTGTACCTCTTGCCAAGCTTTGATGTACTACAAGGAGATCGAAGCGCAGAATTATGTCTGTCCCAAATGTGGATTTCACCTGCGCATCGGCGTGGCAGACCGCATTGCACTGCTGGCGGACACCGGAACATTTGTGGAACATGATGCCCGGTTGCGCCCCGTTGATCCACTCAAATTTGTGGATAAAAAGAGCTATGTCAAGCGGGTTGAAGAGAGTCAGAAGAAGACGGGTAACTACGCCTCGGCGATCAGTGGTTCATGCCAGATCGGAGGGGTGAATACCCAGTTGGTTATTTTTGATTTCAATTTTATGGGGGGCTCTTTGGGCTCCGTTGAAGGTGAGAAGATCGTGCGCGCTGTCAACCGTGCGATGGAGCGACGTGAAGGGCTGGTGATCCTAAGTGCGAGCGGCGGTGCGCGGATGCAAGAGAGTACTTTTTCGCTGATGCAGATGAGCAAGACATCCGCCGCACTGGCGAAACTCTCCGACGCCAAGCTTCCGTATATCTCTATTTTGACCGATCCCACGATGGGGGGAGTGAGCGCCTCATTTGCTATGTTGGGTGATGTGATTATTGCCGAACCGGGAGCGCTTATCGGTTTTGCCGGTCAGCGCGTTATCAAGCAGACGATCGGTTCAGACCTTCCTGAAGGGTTTCAGCGGGCCGAGTTTTTGCTCGAAAAAGGCTCCATTGATATGGTCGTCAACCGCAATGAGATGAAAACAACAATCAGTGATCTACTTAAACTCCTTCTGGGTCACTGATGCAGCTCTACGCTCTGTGCGATCGTGCACTACTCGATGGGCGTGGCATGGACCTTGAGGCTTTTGTGCGTATTGCTGTATCCAAAGGTGCTGTGATGTTGCAGTACCGTAATAAGTCAGCCGATATCGCTAGGCTCAAATCCGATCTGATCACCCTTCGCTCACTCTATGAGGGCTATTTGATCATCAATGATCATTATGAATTGGTCTCTTATTGTGATGGTGTGCATATTGGGCAGGAGGATCTATCACAGATTGATGCAGATCCCAGACGCGCTGTTGATGTGATGCGTTCGATCATCGGATCGGACAAGATTTTGGGTCTTTCAACCCACTCTGCCGAAGAGATCGATGTAGCCAACAGATTGGATATCCACTATATCGGACTGGGTGCTTACCGTGAGACGGCTACCAAGCAAGTTGGCGTGGTTTTGGGTGAAAAGCTAGATCATCTGGCCGCGCGTTCCAAGCATCCTGTGGCTGCCATTGGAGGAGTTCGGTTGGATGATCGGTTTGAGCATGTGCGATACGCGGTGGTTGCCAGAGGTTTGTTTGAAGATTAGTCTGATAAGCATCGCCAAAAAAGAGCGCACAATTTACGATCCGCTCTATGGGGAGCTGATCAAAATGCTCTCCCGCTTCGCGCAGGTGGAGGAACTCGAACTATTTCCCAAAGAGGTGCTCAAAGCCCACACTCAGAGTACTGCCATTGCTCAAGCATCTTATACGAGCGTACTGACACCTTACTTAAGCAAGGGTTATAATGTGGCACTTCATCCGGCAGGGAAAAACATTGATAGTATAGAGTTCAGTAAGCTATTAAGTGATAAAATGTCACTTAATTTTTTTGTGGGGGGAGCGTACGGATTTGAAGAGGATTTTGTGGCTTCCTGTCATCAGGCGCTGTCATTAAGCACTTTGACGATGAGCCATAAAATCGCCAAGGCAGTTTTACTAGAGCAGATCTACCGCGGTTTTACAATTTTAAACGCGCACCCCTATCATAAATAAGGATATGGCTTGAGAGAGCACGAACTGAAGTACTTCAAAGATATTTTGTTGGCACGCAAAGAGCAAATTGTCAAAAACATTACCGGCGTTACTGAAGAGATGATCCAATTGCAGTCGCTTGAACTCAAAGACGAGGGCGATTACGCTTCGGTTAGCAATAACAACATGGTTGAGAGTGCTATCGGTACACAGCAGCGCATGGAGCTTACAGAGATCGAAACTGCTTTGTCGAAGCTCAAACACGGGCAGTACGGTATTTGTGAAATGTGCGAAGAAGAGATTGGTGTGCAGCGGCTCAAAGTGAAGCCGCATGCCAAATACTGCATCGACTGTCGAGAGATTGCCGAAAAAAATAACAGTTAAGGAAGAGATGATGCATATCAAACGCTACACGGTTGCGGCCCTTTTACTGATTTTGCTGGTGGGTTGGTATGTGTATGCCTTTGTCTCCCATGAAGTCATGACGCTCGATTTCTTCGGTATCACTTTTCCTGTGATGCCAATCGCCTTTTGGGTAGTGCTTCCTCTTTTGCTTCTATTTTTGGCGACTTTGTTGCATCTGAGTTATTACGGTGCAGTGGGATCATGGGCCGCGCGTCGTAGTGTCAAAGAGTATCAGAAACTGTTGCAGGCGGTTCGCGATGCACTTTTGGGCAAAAAAAATCGTCACCATGAGTACAAAACTCAATCTTACGCCGTGATCGGCCATCTTTTGGACCACTGTGAGGTCACTCCTGGCGCCTCTTTAGAAGGTAGTGATGATGCGGATATCGCCGCCGCCCTTGGCTTGATTCGGGATATTGACGCGGGTAAGAGCGTCGATATCAAAAAATTCCATCTCGACAATGACAATCCACTTGTACTGAAAAACCATTGTAACCGCTATCGTCGCGGTGAAGTGACGCCGGAGGATGTGCTCTCCAAGCCTGAGCGCTTTCACAAAGAGTTGGCGGATGAGGCCTACCGCGATTTTGTCAAAACTGCTCCGCTTGTGGGCGTGGTGAAGTATAAAAAGTATATGTCACGAGGAGCTATCGAGAATATTCTTAGGCGCATCAATGCCGATCAGGCTCCGCTCTCCATCGATAATGAGACATTGATTGACCTAATTCATCAGATTGATGTGAGCGAAGACGATTACTTGTGCGGATCGATTGTTCTGGCTCAGCGTATGCTCCCCCAGCAACGCATGAAGCTCTTTGAACAGTTGAGCGAGCGCCGTGAAGAGGCGATGGCCGCTTATATCTACACACTCTATGACCTTGGGGTTGTCGAAGAGGCCAATAACCTACTTGATGGTGCCCGTCATGATGAATTTTTGCAGTTTCGGGCGTATCGTGCGCTCAAAGAAGCGAACAAAAACTACAGTATCAATCTTTTTACCCCGAAAGTCTGCAGATAATCTGCAGACTTACATGTAACCATGACCGATAAACTCTCCTTTGAACGTCCCCTTTATGTCTTAGCGCCACTGGCTGGCTATACCGATCTGCCCTTTCGCAGTGTCGTCAAAAAGTTCGGTGCAGATTTGACGGTCAGCGAAATGATCAGCTCCAACGCTCTGGCCTACGGTTCGCAAAAGAGTTTTAAAATGCTTGAAAAAAGCCCCAATGAAGATCCCTATTCGGTGCAGATTGCCGGTGCCGATCCTATGGTTGTGGCTAGGGCAGTTGAGCTGCTCAACCCCATCGAAGGGATCGACATTATCGATTTCAATTGCGGCTGTCCGGTGCCCAAAATCGTTAGTCATGGATCGGGGAGTTCGCTGCTGCGTGATTTGAAACTTATGGCCACGCTGATCCGCACCATCAAGGCGACATCGTGCAAATCGACGACATCGGTCAAGGTACGGCTGGGATTTGATGAGAAAAATCATATTGAGATCGCCAAAGTGGTTGAAGAGAGTGGGGCGGATTTTATTGCAGTACATGGCCGCACCCGCGCTGGAAAGTTCAAATCTGAAGTCGATTACGACGCGATAGCCCAGATGAAAGAGGTGGTTTCGATCCCAGTGATTGCCAACGGAGATATCGATTCGTATGAGAAGGCGCAGTGGGTACTGAAGCACACCAAAGCAGATGGTGTGATGATTGGGCGGGGTGCGGTGGGTGCGCCGTGGATCTTCCACCAGCTTAAAAGTGGTGAAGCGCAGATTGATCTAAAAGTCAAACACGCGATCATCATGGAGCACTTTGACCGCATGATCGAGTTTTACGGAGCCTATGGTGTGACGATGTTCCGTAAGCATACACACACCTACTCCAAAGGCTACGCCGGTGCTTCTGTGATGCGCGACGCGGTTAATCGCATCGAAGATGTGGCCACCTATCGAGAGGTGATCGACACATTTTTTGCCACCTCTACGATGGTTTAGCCAGAAGCTTTCTCTTTGTAGCTCTCAAATATTGCTTCACTCTGATGGGTGTCGAGCTGTAGATAGGTTTCGAGTTGCGCTTCGTTTTTTTTCAGAATCGTTTCAAAATCATTTTGGGTGACGGGTTTGTCACCGTAAAATTTGTCTAGCACAATGTTGTTGTTGCCGATAATAACCAGATAGCTGGCTTCGGCGTATTCGAGCATAACGACGCTGTTGTGTGCATCAAGTGGTTTTTGAAAGCGAATAGTTGCGTTTTTGGAGGCATCGCTTGGAGCAGATTTGTTGAATACGGTAGGCTTGGCGCCTGTTGATGCACTTTTTTGGATCCCTTTTTTGAGCCACCATGTAATCAGGATGCCGATGATAAGGATCAGCGCCACGATCGCATAATTCATACCAAGAGCACTCTCTTTTTTGGTGGGTAGGAGTGTGGACGAAGCCGAAGTAGCGCCATCGGGTGTTTTGGTCGGTGTAGCCACTGCAAAACGAAGTCTCAGCCCGTAGGCATCGGCCGTTTTGGATGCCTGCATGCCGATGTTGGCAGGTGTTTTGGCAATGATCTGCGTGCCGCTTCCAGAGGGCGAGAGGGTAAGGGAACTCAAAAACGCCGAAGAGAGGGTTTTTTGTTTGACAGATTCGATTTGGGCATCATCTAGTTTGATGATGATGGTGTCGTTTTGACGCAATTGGCGCAGCGTGCCCTCAAAAGGGGTGTCAAAGGTGAGCATAATATCGACACGATCTGAACGGTCATAGACGTTATAGCTGAGTATCTGAGAGCCAAACAGCCAAAGCGGCACCAGAAGCAGGATCAATGCGTTCATAGTCTCTCCTTTGAGAGATAGTAGATAACGGCGCTGGAGTCGAGCACTTCGTTGATGCGGATGGCTAGGTTTTTTTCATAAACCATCACTTCACCTTTGCCGATGATACGGCCATTGACATACGATTCGACACTCTCCCCCGCTGGTTTGTTCAGATCAATTACCGAACCTTTTTCGAGCTTGAGGATGTTGGCGATACTAAGTTCGGTCTCTCCAAGATCGGCAACGAATTCAATCTCCATATCGAGCAGTCCCTCGTAATTCATCCAATTTAGCTCTTCTGGGGTGAAGCGCTTTTCGAGTACTTTAGCGATGTGGAGTTCTTCGGCCATTTAGCTCAGTTCCTTTAGGGCGATCAGCATGCTTTCAGTCTTAATGCGTAAAGCGGCCAGCGCGTCATACGCTAGATCAAAACGCTCATGGGCAACAAAGTGAGGCGTACCGATGCTAAAAGGATTGGTGCCCCTCTCCTCGGAGATCACTTTGGCGCTGCCGATAACCATGTTGGCAACTTCCAGTGCAACATCCCTCAGCGTCACTTCGTCACTCTCCTCTTCACCCAAAAATAAAAATGCGATGATGCGCATCAGCGTTTCGTCACAAGCGACGTAGACGCGATACAAAGCCCCATTCTGATCGGTTATATCGATGTAAGCAATAAGTGTTCTCACTTCAGGAATATCATCTACCAGCATACAAGAAGAGTCTAGCTGATGCTGCGCAAAATTGTGGGCTGCAGCGATTATGTCATCGATCATTCAACATCCGTTTGTTTTATGAATTCCAAAGATTATACGCAAAGCGGTGTAAAACTCTTATTAATCCCCATCCTAAGCGCTAACGGGGTATAATCACGCCTTTGCAGAGGGAGAAATATGGGGATCGAACTGGCGCTACTTGGGGTGTTCGTCGGGATACTTTCGGGCTTTTTTGGTATTGGAGGCGGGACGATTTTGGTGCCGGCGCTGCTGCTGATGGGGCTGGATATCAAAGCGGCGATCAGCATCTCCATTGTGCAGATGGTCTTTAGCTCCATTTACGGTAGCTACCTCAACCAAAAAAAAGGCACGCTTGATATGACGACCGTGCTGTATACGGGTGTGGGCGGCTTTGTAGGTGGACTCTTTAGTGCGACGATTATTTCGACCTTTAGCTCTACGTTGTTGGAAGCCGTATTTTTGGGCTTTGTGCTTTTTGCACTTGCTCGGCTTATGATGACTTCGGTACATGTAAGCGTCACGCCATTGCGGAAGGTGCATCCTGCGGTGCTGTTTTTGATCGGACTCTTTTTGGGCGCTTTTGCCACTTCGATCGGGGTAGGCGGCTCCATTTTGCTGGTGCCGATTCTGGCAAGTTTCTTACATGTACCGCTCAAAAATGCCATCTCTGCAGGGCTCTTTTTTGTGGTCTTCTCCTCTATTTCGGCATTGATTTCTCTGTCTTATTCGGGGATGATCGATTGGGAGCATGGCATCATGGTCGGTGTGGGTTCCTTGGTGGGGGTCTATATCGGGATTTGGCTCAAGCATCTGAGTAGTGATCGGCTTTCAAAAACGATGTTGCTGATTTTTTACCTGCAGATTGCGCTCTATTTGGCTTATCGACTTATCAAGGGAGCATAAAGAATGAAAAACAGCATTAAAATTTTTGGAGCGCGGGAGAATAACCTCAAAAACATCTCGCTGGAGATCCCCAAAAATGCACTCATTGTTTGTACGGGCTTAAGCGGTAGCGGCAAGTCCACGCTCGCTTTTGACACCCTCTACGCCGAAGGGCAGCGCCGCTACATCGAGTCGCTCTCAAGCTACGCCAGACAGTTTTTGGATCGTATCGGCAAGCCTGATGTGGACAAGATCGAAGGGCTCACCCCCGCCATCGCCATCGATCAAAAAAGCACTTCCAAAAATCCCCGTTCCACCGTCGGCACCATTACCGAAATTTATGACTACCTGCGCTTGCTCTATGCGCGTATCGGTGTACAGCACTGCCATCTCTGCGGCAAAAGGATCACGCAGATGAGCGCCGCTGATATCATCGAGCAGGTGATGCGCTTGCCTGAGGGTGCCAAGGTGGCGATCATGGCGCCGCTGGTGCGTGAGAAGAAGGGTAGTTTCAACGATATGATCGCCTCACTGGTACACAAGGGCTACGTGCGCGCCCAGATTGATGGGGTGCAGGTGCGTCTTGATGAAGAGATTGATCTCTCCAAAACCAAAAAACACACCATAAAAGCGATCATCGACCGCACCGTCATCCGCGAAGAGAACCGTGACCGTATCGCGCAGGACCTCGAAAAAGCGCTGCAAGAGAGTTATGGCGAGGTGGAGCTAGAGATATTCAACCCCGAAGAGGTGGGGCTTAGCGAAAAGCTGATCCACTACAGCGAACACAACGCCTGTTTTGACTGCAAAGTGAGCTTCGAGCCGCTGGAGCCGCTTTCGTTTTCGTTTAACTCGCCAAAAGGAGCGTGCAGTGAGTGCGACGGTCTGGGCATCCGCTACGCGCTGGACCATGATAAGATCGTGGATCGTGACCTTTCCATCGAAAAGGGGGCTGTACGGATCATGTACGGCTTCAATAAGGGTTATTACTTTTTGTTTCTCAAAGCTTTTTGTGCCTCGGCGGGGATTAATACGCAGATTCCTTTTGATGAGCTTGAATCGCATCAGCAAAAAGCGATCATGCACGGCGGCATCGAGGAGGTGACCTTCAAGTGGAAAGAGCACCCCGTAACACGCGTCTGGCCGGGGGTGATCAAGATCGCTTACGATATGTTCAAAGATGAAAAAGAGCTCGCCGACTTTATGAGCGAGAAGCCCTGTAGCGTCTGCGGCGCGAACCGTCTGCGGCGCGAAAGTCTGGCCGTGAAGGTGAAGGACAAGGGGATCGCGGATGTGATTTCGATGCCGATTGAGCAGAGTTTCCGCTGGTTTAGCGATGAATCCAATTTTACGTATTTGCGTGCCCAAGAGCGCATGATCGCCGAACCCGTGCTCAAAGAGATCAATGAACGGC
>DZBC01000103.1 GCA_022729835.1 Sulfuricurvum sp.
CAAGTGGCCGGATGTTCTGCGCGATTGGTGGCCGGATGCGCCGTTATATGCACGGTAGGAGGTTCACGTGGGATGGTAAGGTCTCAATCCCCTGTAAATCGGGTCATGGTGTCGAACAGCAGAACTGCGCAGGTTCCTGCTTTGGAACCAAAATGTCTCAATCCCCTGTAAATCGGGTTATGGTGTCGAACCTGACCTTATCATCGACTCTGAGACTGGTGTTTTCTAGTCTCAATCCCCTGTAAATCGGGTCATGGTGTCGAACTGTGTGTGAAGAGCATGAGAAAGTAGCGGCAGAAGGTGTCTCAATCCCCTGTAAATCGGGTCATGGTGTCGAACGAAACAGAGGCATGCGCTTTAAGACGATTTGAATTCGTCGTCTCAATCCCCTGTAAATCGGGTCATGGTGTCGAACTGAGTGGAGCGTGTCTTAGCTCCACTAACCTAGAAAGTCTCAATCCCCTGTAAATCGGGTCATGGTGTCGAACCCTATAGAAGTGAGTCAGGTATTGGCATGTAAGGGGTCTCAATCCCCTGTAAATCGGGTCATGGTGTCGAACTTTACTAGAGAAGGCAAACACTCTTGATCCAAGGATCAAAGTCTCAATCCCCTGTAAATCGGGTCATGGTGTCGAACGATCCTTGAGTCCATCTTTGGGATCGATCGAAAAGAGTCTCAATCCCCTGTAAATCGGGTCATGGTGTCGAACAGGAGACGAAATACGTCTGCTTGGGTGCGGAGTATTTTGTCTCAATCCCCTGTAAATCGGGTCATGGTGTCGAACCGCAAGGGAAAATCGACCGTGGCAACACAGTAAAGGTCTCAATCCCCTGTAAATCGGGTCATGGTGTCGAACAGAAGATGATGCTTTTGAGGAAATAAGCGATCAGGTCTCAATCCCCTGTAAATCGGGTCATGGTGTCGAACACCCGTCAGCATCGCCAACAAGAATCAAGCACCACGGGTCTCAATCCCCTGTAAATCGGGTCATGGTGTCGAACCTTCGATATAGGCGCAGTAATGAACGGAGAGCCTGAAGTCTCAATCCCCTGTAAATCGGGTCATGGTGTCGAACAGTACATTCTAGCCACTTGTGAGACGTACAGAACTTTAGCCTACACACTCTTAAGCCCTGCTTTTTGGGCTTTGACGCAAAAGTTCGCAAATCGAGCATTTTTTTGAAGCACGAACTGCGGCGTTTGGCTTACATGTAACTTAAAAGTGCCTATTTTAGGGCTTTTGCGCCGATGCAAAAGTTCGCAAATCGATTGGGCTTTTTTTCAAAAAGCGAGAACAGAGCACTTTCAGGAAATCTTTAGCTTGCAAAGTGCCTAAAATAGGCTATTCGAGACTGAAGCGAATCTAAACGTTCGCAAATCGGTTTTTGAGCGGTGGCCAAAAGGCGGTTTGCGCACTTATTTGGAGCCGAATAGGGCGTTTTTAGCGCAAAAGGGGCTTCAAAAGTTCGCAAATCGATTTTCCTGCAAACGCCAAGATTTCGGGCTTTGCTCTTTTTGGGCTTACAGGTAAGGGTTTAAGTTTAGAGCATGGCGCTTTGGGTTTCAAAGGGGACGGCTTCGTTGCCCAATGCGTAGGCGGCTTTGGCGCAGGCGAGGCAGACGGGGTAGATGCGTACGCTGTCCTCTTTGGGTTTGATGAGCTGTTCGATCTGAAAGCGCAGCAGCTCCATTTTGGAATCGCTGAGGGTCAGTTCAAAGACGGAGTGGTTGACCCGCTCGCCGTAGCCTTGGAGCAGATCGTGCAGTTTGGTGCGGCGGCGGGTTTTTGGGATGTCGTAGGCGATGACGTAGCGTTTGGTCATTTAGTATTTTCCTATAAATGCGGCGTATTTCTCCTCGCCGCGCACGGCGCGTGCAAGGGCGTAGGCTTGGTGGGTGATGAGATGCTCGATCTTGTGTTGCTCTTTGTGCCATAGGGTGTAGCTGCCAAAGCGCTCGAAGAGATTTTGGGCAAGAAGGCTTTTGGTCTCGTCGGTAAGTAGCCCCTCTTTGGTTACTTTGATGGGCTCATTTTTGGCCGCCATAGCGATGACGACTCTATCGACGATAAAGGCGCGAAACTCCTCGACCATATCAAACACCAGCGTCGGTTTGCGGCCATCGAGCGCGTGCAGGTATGATACATGTAGGGATAGACCTGCTTTGACGAGCGCGGAGCGGACTTTGCCGTAGAGGATGGCGTAGCCGTAGTTGAGCGCGCTGTTGAGCGGATCGCGCGCGCCTTGGGTGACGCGGCCGCTAAAGCCGTAGGAGGGATCGACGATATGCACGATGTTTTGCCAGTAGAGTGAGGAGATTTGCCCCTCGTAGCCCATGAGTTCGTTGGCGGTTTGGGCATTTTTGGACTTTTTGAGGGTTTGCTGCATTTGGCTGATGGGATGCTCAAAGCGTTTGTGGTACTTGTCGAGATACTTGAGGTAGTTGATCTGATTTTTGGCTTTGCCCTCTATGAACTCAGTGGCGAACTCCATCTGTTTGCCCAGCCTAAAGATCTCAAGCTGCATCAGGGCGTTTTGGGTGAGTGATGCCTCGAAGCTTACAAAAGAGGCGTAGGGCTGATGGTTGCGGTCGATCAGGTCTATGGGGATGCCGTCGCGGGCGCATTGGCGGATAAGGTTGGAGCTAAGGCTCACCCCGTCAGAGGCGACGATGATATGGGTGAGTTGGTTTTTGGGCAGGCTCTTGATAATTTTGCCGTTCTCTTTGAGGGTGATGCGGTTTTTGGCGATGCCGATAACGACGCCCGGATGCGTTACATGTAAGTGCGATTCGCCGGTGAGCTTTTTGGAGTACTCCTCTTTTTTCTTCTCCAGCGGCGCGGTGTCGGCTTTGAGGCTCTTTTGGGCTTCGATGGCGTCGTAGGCTCTGGCGATGATAAGTTCTATGGTGGCCTCTTTGGCCTGAGCCGTGAGCTCTTTGACAAAGTACAGCGGCTCTAAAAGGGTTTTAAAGGCTGCCTTAGAGGTGATGAAGCCACCCGATTTGCTTTGGACGATCTTGCGGCTTACGCTCTCGATGAGGGCGTTTTGAAGCTGCTCGATCTGGGGCGAATCTTCCGCGACGATGGCGGTGTAGTAGCGTTTGAGGGTTTTGACGGTGGCGCTGAGCTTGTCGATGAAGTGCTCGAAGCGGCCGTGATGCTCGGCGAGCGAGAGGAGATTTTTGATCGCTTTATCGAGCCGCTCGGGGTCTATCTGGCGACTCTGGCCGTGAAAGCGGGCACCGAGGAAGTTAAAGCCGTCGTTTACATGTACGATTCGGGTCTTGTCTTCTCCCAGACGCAGTTTGAGGCGTTCGCCCAAAAAGCTTTTGAGTTTTTGCAAGACCCGAGCGCACTCCTCTTGACTCTTGCAAAAAACAGCGAAGTCGTCTGCAAAACGCACGAAGAGGATCTGCTCGTTTTCGAGCCAGCGATCCATCTCGTTTAGGTAGATGTTGGAGAGCAGCGGGCTGAGGCTGTCGCCTTGATGCACCCCTTGGTCGTGATCGATATAGTCGCGGCGGTGGAAGATGCCGTTTTGCATGAGCAGCGAGATCAGACGAATGATGCGGCGGTCTTTGATCGAAGCGCCTAGCAGCTCCAAGAGCAGGTCGTGGTTGATTGTTTCAAAAAAGTCATCGACGTCGGTTTTGAGCACCCAGTGGTTTTTCTGCTCCAAAAAACCCTTGGTGCGGTTGAGCGCTTTGATGTGGCTTTTGCCGCTGCGGTAGGCGTAGCTCTTGTCGCTGAAGGTCTCGTCGAAGTAGTTGCCCAGATGAAAGGAGAGGGTGGCTTGGACGATCTTGTCGCGCACGCTGGAGAGTGAGATGGGGCGCTTTTCGTTTTTGCCCTCTTTGGCGATCTCGATGCGCTCCATGGGCTGCGGGGTATAGGCGGAGTTCAGCAGTTCCTGACGCAGCGTCTGGAGGTTGTTGTGCAGGTCGCTTTTGTAGCTCTCGAAGCTCTCGCGGTCGATACCGCGCGCTTTGGGGTTGAGGTGCTCAAAAGCAGCCTCTAGATTTTTGATCGAACAGAGGATGTCTAGGGGTTTGGTGAACATCGCTTAGGCAAAATGGGTTTTGAAGTAGGCAAAGAGTACGCCAAGCTCTTGAGCGTAGGCGTGTTCAGCCTTTTCCGTGGCATGGGCGTGGGCGGAGTTGTTGCGCATCTTGTCGAGCTGTTTGAGCTTGGTTTGAAAGGCGGCGTTGAAGAGCGGATGGGGCTTTTTGGATTTTTCTATAAACTCTTTGATCCCCTTCTTGAGACAATTGCGACGCTTGTAGGCGCTTTTGTACTCATGGCAGGGCTTGTTGCGGTGCTCTTTGAGATCAAAGAACACAATATTCAGCTTTTCAGACTTGACACGCTCATCCAGTAGCGCCATCACTGCTTCAAAAAGATTGGTCATAGCGTGCAGATGCAGACTTCTGTGATAGTAGTGCGCTGCTCCGTAAAAGAGCCGGCGCGCTTCGTTGTGGTGGGCCAATGCGGCAATTTTGGCGATCTCTTGGCTGAGCGGATCGAGGCTGTACTCCAGTGGTGAACCTTTTAAGGCTTCCAAAAGGTTTTGTAATTTGGTTGCTGCGGCAACCGCCTGAACGAGATCATTACTCAGCAGATGGCGCGAAAGTGTGGTTAAGAGCACTTGCACGGGTGCGTAACTTGGTAGCGATACGGGCAGCTTCGGCACCACCCACGAGTTGCTGAAGTTGTCGATGATGGCATCGAGATTGGAACGGTCCACATAGCCCTGCAACGTGATGAAGGTGAAGTTACATGATGCTTCTGCGGGCTTACATGTAAGGTTGTCCGCTTTGGCGTAGTAGATACCACCCAGACGCTTGTGCGAAGCCGAAGCAAGCCCCGAGAGCAGCAACGTCATGGGAAGGTGGCGAAATCCTTGGGTGAGATCAAGAATCGTCTCCTCTTCGATCAGACCCATACAACGTTCAAAAAGGGCATCGACGGAGTCGTCCACTTCGATGAACTGCTCTTGAATGACGCTCGCTATGGCAAACTCCGGCTGCCGTAGCATCGCCAGAGTATCCGGAGTTCCCATGACGTAAACGGCTTCGTCGTCGATACTTTTTGCTTTGGCAAGGGCCAAAAAAGAGAAGTACTCTTCATACACCTTACCTTCATACATGTAACGCTGGCGCTGCGCTACCTTGGTGGCTCCGAGGACGGCAAGCAGTTTCATGGGTGCTCCTGTTTTTGAAATATCCACTCGATCAGCTCCGCGCCGATATAAAACCCTACTTTTTGTAGCCTAAGTATCAGCGCTTTGACGTCGTCTTGTTCGAGTGCGCCTTCAAGATAAAGGGTGCGGATAATGCCGACTAAGCCGATCATGCGCACGCCGAGCCTTTTGGCGATGGCGCGGCCTCGCTTCTCGTCGATGATCAAGACCCCGTCATGCTCTAGCGCTAATGCGATGGAGGAGGCTTCGCCTAGATCAAGCAGGAGGTTGAGTTCTGTAATAAGATGCCTATTGTTCGCATCCAAGCGTCTGATGCGAGCGCGTTTTATCTCGGTGTCGATGAGTGTTTTGGCTAAAGGTTGGCGTGCCACTTCTTCATATACTGCGCTCGTCACGGTGATCGCAGAGGAGAACCGAAAAAGCAGATCAAGCGACTCGGCATTGATAAGCGCTATGAGGGCGGTGGCGTCTGAGAGAATCATCGATCAGTGGGTCTAAGCGCAGTGCATTCCGATTCTAGCGCCTCTATGTCCGATTCGATCCATTCGATCTTTAGATCACTCAGAAGCCGCATCGCTTCGGACTTATCCATGCCGAGCATATCGGCCATTTTACCCATTGAGATGGTTCCGGATTTGTAAAGCTCTAGCGCATAGAGCTTTTTGACGCCGAGCGAAAAGAGATCCTCTTGCAGCGGAAGCGTGATGCCTAGAGGCTTACCGTGCTTGGTGACAAAGACACTTTCGCCGCGCTCAAGCGCTGCGGTGAGAATGGAGGGATTGGTTTTGAGTTCACGAATGGCGACGCTCTGCATGGGGTTCCTTTGTGCCTCGTTTTGTGGGAACATTATACGCTTTTTTCTCTATTGTAGAGGATTTATTGCCTCAAAAGGTTGTTTAGGTTTTGCTTTTTGAGCGTTCTGTAGATATCAAAATCGCTGTCGATGCTGAGGATGTTTTTGATCTTTTCTTTGTTGGCAATATACATCAAGGTTCCATCCGCCAAATCCATGGGAATATCGCTATATTTTTCCATCATAGCCCTTATGTTTGAGAGCTCTTCTTGGGTGATCTCATAGAGTGTGACACCGCCGCGCTCACACCATTTCAAAAAATCGATCTGTACTTGCAGATTAAAATCAAGCATGTGAGAGACTTCTGTGATCACCGGCCATGTGGTAATGAGTTCGCCTTTGAACGCTTTGATAAACTCTAAAACAGAGCCATAATAACGGTCGTTTCGGTCAAATAGCGCGATCAGCGGGCCACTGTCAATGAGCGTTTTTTGCATGGAGTTTTTCTTTGAGTTTTTCTTTGTAGGTGGTTGACAGGGTGCCGTCTTGGCTGCCGTATTGTCCGAAGAGCTCCGCGCCGAGCTCATAAGGGGTCTTGGATTTTGATTCTGCTTTCATCATCTCAAAATAGTAGGTCAAAGCCTCTTTGATAATTTTGCTCTTTGAGGTCTGCTTCTGCTGTGCCAACCGACTGAGCTCATGTTCAACCGAGTGATCTAATCGAATAGACAACATGGGACGTGCTCCTTGAGAATTTGTAATACAGATTGTATCACAATCGATCGGTTTTTACAGACTGCTTGCGATGACCTCACCCTCACGACGCTCTTTGGAATGGCTCTGCACCACGATATACCCAAGTCGCGGATCATGCACCGCCACCCAAAGCGCCGGATGATAGTGATGCACCAACCTTGCAAAGAGCCAGATCGGGCCGCGACCGCTGAGGATTACGCCTTGATTGAGCGGGAGTGTCGGAAAATCAAGGGCAAAAGCCTCTTCGACTTCGATGACGCCGCCTTCGATTTCAAAGGTGATTAGGGTGGCGTTGAGGTGGGGGAGGGGGTTACATGTAAAGACGGTCATCGATTCTCTTTCATAGGGTTCGGTGTCAATGATTTCATTGCACTTTTCTTGTCGTAATACCATGGCTGATAGCCGGATTTATCGTTATGGTAAAAGTAGAGCGTTTTCCAATTATTCAGAACATCGGCTGCGACGGCATAGGCAATACCTACGCCGCTGACGATGATGTGTACCTCATTGGTGTGTGCCAAAAGACGCATTGCCTCTGTTTCTAGCCAGTCTCGCAAAGAAGATATATCTTCGGGAGATATTAGACTTCTTGCATAACCTAACATTTTACTCCAAATCCTCGATCGAAGTTG
>DZBC01000104.1 GCA_022729835.1 Sulfuricurvum sp.
CGGATCGTTCTCAAGGGTGAGCGCTTTGATGAACATGTCACGCGCCTCCTTGAACTCTTGAAGGCGAATCAGGCAGTTGCCCATGTTGTAAAAAATCTGCGCCTTGAAGTACGCATCGGCGCTTTTAAGCGACTTTAAAAGTGAAAGCGCCTCTTCGTATTTGCCCGCCTTATAAAGCGCATGAGCGGCGTTGAAGCGGGCTTTTGGCGACTCCAGCGCACCAAAATGACGCGCCGCATCGTCATAGCGCTCTTCTTGATACGCACTCTGCGCCAGACTCAGCCGCACAAAATCGAGCACCCCCGCCTGCGCATTCGCTCCAATCAAGAGCGCCAAAACCGTTACATGTAAGCGCGCCCCCAGCGTAGTAAAGGCCAGCAGCGCACACAGCAGCGAGAGGCCCACAAAGAGCCCAAAAAGCTCGAAGTGCTGCGCCACCTCCCTATCTTGCGCGAAGTCGCTTCCCTCCAAGCCATCCAGCCACTTTTCCAGCTCTTCGCCATCGGGACGCAGCAAAAAACGCCCCCCCGTCGCTTCGGCAATGGAGCGCACCGCCATGTTGGCGCGGGAGATGACGATGTTGCCGCGCTCATCTTTGAGCAGCGCTCCATCCTTTTGGGTGATGCTCGAACCCGCATCGCTTCCAAGCAGCGCAATGCTTACATGTAAGCCCTCGCGTGAAGCAAACGCCGCCTCTTTGTCATAGCGCTCCTCATCGCCGCCATCGCTCAGCAGCAGCACGGCGGGATGAGGCGCAGCGGAGATGCGACGGGCAAGCTGTAGCGCACTCATAATGCTAGAGCCTTTGGTGAGGATCAGCGACTCATCCAGACCGCTAAAGAGGTGCAGCAACAGTTCACGATCATCACAGAGCGGCGAGAGGATAATGGCGTTGGTCGTAAAGCCGATAATGGCAAAGCGGTCTTTGGTATTCGCGCCGATCAGAGCGCTTAGCAGGGTTTTGGCATAGGCCAGACGGGTGGGGGCGAGATCGCTTGCGTGCATCGAGTAGCTTAGATCTAGCGCAATAATGACGTCGCGCCCCTCTTGCTTGAGCATGGAAGGCGCCTGAGGCAGCGCGGGACGCGAGAGCGCAATGATGCCAAAAAGGATCGAGAGCGCCATCAAAAGCGTTTTGCGTTCCTTTACATGTAAGCCCTTGAGAGCATAGAGATAGAGCCCAAAAAAGGCGAGCAGCCACAACCACAAGGGGGCTAAAAAGCTCATGCGCTCCTTCTTTGATGCAGCAAGAGCCACAGCAGCGCCAAGGCTGCGAGCAGCGGATAGGCAAAGTAAAACTCCTTCACCAGATAGCCCCTGCTTTTGATGGGCGAAGGCTCAAGCGTGTCGATCTGCGCATAGACCTCCTCCAGTGATTCTTTGTCTGTCGCGCTAAAGTACGCCCCGCCCCCCTCATCTGCGATCATTTGCAGCAGTGCGCTGTCAAACTCCCCCTCTTTGCCGATGCCGATGGTATAGAGCTTCACACCCCGCTCCTTGGCCAGCGCCACCGCCTCTTTGGGGGAAATGCGCCCGCTGTTGTGTTCGCCGTCGGTGAGCAAAATCACCACACGGTTTTTGGCTTTTGAGCGCTCCAGCGCGCGAAGCGCCATAAAAAGCCCCTCTCCGATGGCGGTATTGTTGCCCGCCATACCGTGGCTTAAGTAGCCGATCATCTCGGCCACGATCTCCTTCTCATAGGTTACGGGCGAGGCGATAAAAGCATAATCCCCAAACAACACCACCCCCACATTGTCCCCAAAACGCTTGAGTATAAAGGCCTGCGCGATCTGTTGCACCACCTCAAAGCGTGTAGCTCTGGGGTTTTCTTCATCAAACCCCGAAGCGTTCATCGAGCCGCTGCCATCGAGCGAAAGGACAATGTCGATCCCGCTGCGCTCATTCGGGCTACGGCTATCAAAACGCACCACAGAGGCAAGGGCAACCACCAACAACGAGAGAATCAAAAGCTTCAGCAACCATTCACGGCGAATCCAAGGCTTAGCGGGCTCAAAAAGATGCAGATGGACAAAATAACGCCACTGCAGCTTCTCTTTACATGTAAGCAAACACCACCACAAAAGGGGAATAAGTGCGAGCAGATAGGGGTATTCGAAGCCTAGATTATTCATGAATGTTATAGTAGCGTGCAGAAATTAAAAATCCGGCAGGACTACCCTATGGCGCAAGCGCTTGATCGAGTCATAGGATCCTCGCTAGCGCTTTTAGTCAACTGAAACGTACCTTATGGTCTAAAAGTTATAATGGCTTCTTGACAAAATTCGCGTGGATTTCGATGAATTTTATTTCCACCAAGCGTACTAAAATTAGTTTTGACCTCTTCTAGTGCAACCGATGAAAAAAGTTTCTTGCCAATGAATATAAAATCATCGGCACTAAGACCATTGCTTGACTTACTCGCCGGAAATGTTAAAACCACTTTGAGTTTTTTGCTTGCACAGATCGCCAAAAAATCTTTTGCTGCACATAGTGATTCAGACTTTCTACTAAAAGAAGAGACTGGCCTATACTGTACATCCGGATATCTTCCTCTACCGCTTACATCGATTTCCAGACCGTTACTAATAGTTTCAAGCACATGATAAAAACGGCTGTAATGTACTCCTGAGTATGGAGGATCTGCAAAAACCAGATCTCCTTCAGATAATTCAGCTATTGTTTCTCTGTAATCACCGGTAATCGCTTTGCCCACAGCACTTGCATGAATAGCCGAAATTTCCTTTACGGCTTTTTCTACATAGTAATAAATATCTTTTTTCCATGCTTCAAAAATATATCTTGCTGCACTTTCCGTTGGCTGAAAAGGTTGCGCAGTATGGCCAGGAGCTGCGGCACATTTGCTTGCCGCTTCTATCAATGCGGCAAGCGCAATATTTCTGTAATCAGCTTCTTCAGGCAATGTTTGTCGTAAGGCATCAATAATTATTGCTTGTGCAGGTGAATAATAATATCCACTATAGGCTTTGCTGGTAGGCCAAATACCACCGATTTTTTTTATGATGTCGGGAAAAATTTGCTCTGAAAACTTTCGAGAACGATGTACTTCAACTTGAATTTTTTCAAAATTTTTCAGTTCCGGTTGAAGCGATTCGAAGTGATTAGGAAAACAATCAAAAATTTGATCAGCGATCAAGCGTGCACGCTGGAACCAAGGAATAATGATTTTTTCGGATCTTATTGCATATTGACGGGTAATGACAGCCGCCGCGCGTGCTGTAGCATAATGCTGGAGATCTCCGGCAACAACTGGTCGTTGTGTGTGCTGCGCCATATACCAAGATACGGCAGCCGACCCACAAAACGGATCGGCAAATTGCGAAGCATTACGACCTTCATGCAAAAGGATCTCTCCTAAAACAGGAAGCATTTTTCCTTTGTGGCCCATATACTTCATGAAGACAACCCCCACAACATAGCTCGTTCTGTTTCTCCAAATAAAAGGGAAGAGTAACTTAAGTCTTCTTTTGCTCTATATAAATTTATCTGAGAATCACTCATAGTTTTACTAACATTTTCTATAGCAACATCATTAATATCATTCCACAAATCTTGCATACTACATTGTTCTAATTCTTGATCTACTTCTGCAATGAAACTTTTTTTCTCAAAAATATCATGCCACCAAAAATTTAGATTATCCAAATCAATTGACGCAGATCGCATTAACTCATGATTAGCTCCAGTAGCAATCCGTAACAATAAAAGTGTTCTTGAAAAAACATCAAAGTGATTATTTGCATCAGCGATAGCACTATCTACAGAAGTATTGGTATTCATTGCACGACTGATAATCGTGTCCATATCAGGTGCAAGCAAATAATTTAACAATTCACTTTTACGTCCTTCAGCAAATGAAGTGTTTTGTAAAATTTGATTCACGAAAAGTGATTTGTCCTCTATATTGCCACTACTCGTTAATACATCAATAGTTTGCTTTAATACAGCAAGATCAAGCTCCTTGTATCCTGGCTCAAGTTTTTTCCAGACTTCATTTACAAAGTTATAATTTTCAACTGTTCCAAGCGGAGTATTAACATGAATTGAGCTTGGTCTATAACTTAATCTATTCCGTATATTATGATCATTCGCTAAATTTTTGAGATCAATTCCGATGCATTTATATATGTCTGATGACAAATGGATTAACGCATTGATACCACCTGATAAAAGCCAACTATTCAATGTTATACCTAGTGGTTTTATCGAGTTTAAAAGTACTGTTCTAGCTTTATCCAATGTACTCCAATATTCAATAACTGCCCACAACATTTCGTGAGTCCCTTTTTGTTGAGACAATGGATGACATTGTGCACTACTGTCTATGTAATAGTGTTTAGTATTAAAAATCGCTATACCTTCGGTTGCTAAAATTGACATAGCAGAACGAAGTTCAGAATAATATGCCATATGTCTTGCACTAACTGTATCGCCATTCAATAGAGCATTAATGGCACGCCCAAAAAACACCCAAGCATCGTGTAGATGAGTTATGGTTGAAGCTGCTATGTAATCCGCCATATCATCATTAGTAAAATTATTATTTTTGATTACCTCAATAGTATCTGATCTTAATGCATTCGTATTCTTAACCCATTTGTTTACTGAAAAATTAGAGGTTAATTTTGAAAATTCATTTTTGATTGCACTACTACTTGCTTGAGTGATTTCTCCTTCTGTTTGTGATGTTAAAACAAAAGCCATTTTATTAGATTCCCAAGAGTTTAGAGACTATAGGACGAAACAATTCCGATTTATCATGTAAATGTTTTAAAATATCTTCTCGAAGTTCTTTGTAGCCGCCGCTTCCACGATATGCCTTTTTCTTTTTTTGTGTTTCTACATTAAGATGCGGCTCTGAAGATGTTCTCCAGTCAAAGCTTGCCATCACATCACATAATTCTTTAATGTTATGAGAAAATATTTGCTTTTCAATTTCCAAAAGATTAGATTTAACATCATCAAGAATATTTTCACTAGAAGATTCTCTAACTTCTATCCAAGCTGCCAAATTTAATATTTGTGCTTTTTCATAAAAGATATCGTTAAAAACTCGCAATACAGCACGAACACCTTGATCCGTATTCAGCAGCGAATATGAACTAACAAAGGCATCGTCAAGCCCTATATTATCTAGTTTCGGATTATTGCTACGAATTTCAACTGCCCAATCATAAATACTATTTTTAATAGCCTCTTCTAAACTTTTCCAACAATAAATTAAAAATGCAGCTTGTTGTGCTCTACTCCAATCCAGAACTTCATCTGTATAATGCATTTTAGAGCCAAATAACCCACCAGGTCGTCCTGAAGTTTTCTTCCATTTTTTTATGAATGTTTCTATAAGAGATCTGACCCATGCATTTTGCGAAACGAACTCTCTTTTTCCTCCTAGCATTTCAATACGCTTATACCATGGGCTTTCAGGATATGACCAAAGTATCTCAACCAATTCTTGAGCTCTTGTTTCACGATAGATGATATGTTCTTCACCTTTTTCAAGCCAATCCTGATCACGTAATAGTGGATACATATCAAAAGCCAAACTTGCATCAATTTTTTTCGGTTTGATGTTTATGACCCAAAATAAATACGCTTGCCAGCTAATATCTAATGCATGAAATGCCACAACCGGAACTTCAAAATCAAAGTTGTCTTTTTTGTCAAATGCCCACAAACGATGTTGCCCGTCAATAACTTCTATTGGTGGTAGATCTGAAGGTTCCCATCCTTTTGTCTTCATGCTATCAGGTAAAATAATTTTAGATACGCTATCAATCTCTTCAACCGTAATCAAGTCACTAGGAGCAACTTTGTGCCCTCTTCGCTCATCATTTTTACCCAAAATATTTATGACGATAGCAGTTGGTATCCAACCTGGTTTTTGCATATCAGCAAATTCAGGATCTTTTTTATTTGCGGGCGTTAAACTAGACCAAGGGTAACCAAATTTGATATATTCCCGGATTTCATCAGAACGTTTTTTGTCATGCTTGCGTTGAATCCCAATTTCATCTTGGCGTGTACTTGGGTCAGCCTGTCGATGTTGAATTTTAGATAATGATCTTAGCAAAGATGCTTTTACACTAAATATGTAAAAATATTCCTTCGGCTTTGCTTTATGCTGCCCATCATCAAAAGCAATCTTATCCCACTCCGCCAACCACTGATTTACTTTTAAAGCTAATATATTTTGTTGCATAAAAAACCTTTTTTAAATATTATGGTTGTCATTAAAAACTCGTCTAAAATGAAAAATGCAGATACAATTCATCGTAAGCAAGAATATTGAATCACTTCATCATATTAATTATTATTGTGGCAGTACCCTTTTAGATTCCCTAATGGGCCCAAACTTCTTTTCATACATACATCCAACGCCTATACGTAAAGCAGGGCTGATTATAACCAACGTAAACTTATATAGTGTTAGAAGCTATGATTAGCAGTGCCTATCAATATACACTACCATATGTACCCTCTTAGCTGGTCTGGTGCGAGTAATAGCTCCTTCACTCAAAGCTCTCTTCCAAAAGCAAAAACGCATCAACAGGCACAACGTGCAGGGTTTTATCCTCTTTATGGATCGTTTCGACCGTATCGTAGGTGATGAGCACACCCTCGCTCAGGCTAAGCTCGTTCATAAAATACGCTAATCCCTCAAATTCGCGCTTGCGCGTCTTTGCTTCGCTGATCGTATAAGCAACCTGATAGAGCTTCCCGCCCACATAAAAATCGCATTCTCTGTTTTCGAGCAGATAGGTGATCTCGTCTGCTGGCCAGTGGTTGCATACGAGATTTTCAAGTGCTGCACCTTGATTACGCTCGGGCGATATTCCCAGATTCAAAAATCCGTTGTCGCTCAGGTAGAGCTTTTTGGGAGAGTTGATCTGGGCGGTGAGCTTGGTGTGGTGGCGGCTAATGCGCCGGATGAGGAAGTTGTCTTCGAAATAGTCCACATACTCTTTGACCGTTTTGGGGTCCATCGAGAGCTTTTTGGCGAGCGAAGCGTAATTGAGGGTGGTCGCTGCGTTGGAGACGACATAGTAAAACAGATCACGGATCGCCGCGCTGTTTTTGATACTGTAGCGCGGAACGATGTCTTTGAGGATGATGTCCACGGCGATGTTTTTGAGATACTCTTTTTTGAGCTGAGCGCTCTCACTAGAGAAACCCGAATAGTACCCGCCCCATT
>DZBC01000105.1 GCA_022729835.1 Sulfuricurvum sp.
ACCCCACTAAAGCAACTTTTGAACCGCTTTTGGGGTTATGCAAGAAGTCTAATGATAAAATAACAATCTCATTTCAACAAAAAAGAAAACACCAAAAGGTTATAAGTGCTCAAACGTTGCAAAGCCATGCTGCCGATTTTAATGTTGTTGGCCACATCGAGTTTGCTCTTTTGGTCTCAATCGTCTTCTTCTGTTGAGGCACTCTTGCACGCTTCGACCTTAGGATTAGCTCTTGTGTGGAGCGTGTGGTATGCGTGGATGTTTCGGATCAATCATGTCGGCAAGCTTAACCGTATTGCTATGGAAGACCCGCTTACCGCAACCCTCAACCGTCGCGCCTTGGATCTACATGTAGACAAGCTGATCGCAAGGTCAAGACGCGAGGAGAAGCAATTTGCCGTTATTTTTTTGGATCTCGATGAGTTCAAGCGTATCAACGACAGCTTGGGACACCGTATTGGGGATGGTGTCTTGGTGGAGTGCGCCGTCCGCTTTAAGCGCGTTTTACGTGATAGTGACATGATTGCTCGGATGGGTGGGGACGAATTTATCTTGGTACTTGATGACATCAAGGAGATGCATGCGGTTTCTACCACTGCGCGACGTGTTCTTGAAGCGTTTGAGCAGCCAGTCGTCGTGTCGGGCGAATCGATACAGGTGCGTCTAAGTATTGGAGTGAGCATTTTCCCAACCAATGGAGAGACCCGCGAAGCCCTCTTTCATGCGGCAGATATTGCGATGTATCACATTAAAGAGCATGGTAAGAATGGGTATGGCTTCTTCAATGACGAGCTCAATCACGAAAATGAACGCAACGTATCTATGGATCGCGCTTTGCGTGATGCACTTAAGGCGGGCCAGTTTGAACTCTATTATCAGCCCAAATACGCACTAGATGGTGTGGGCGTTCGTGAAGTCGAGGCGCTCATTCGCTGGAATCGCCCCGGATACGGCTTGGTGCTGCCTTCGGAGTTTATCATCCACGCGGAGCGAAGCGGGCTGATTCACGAATTGGGCACATGGGTGATCGATCAGGCGTGCCGACAGATACGCATTTTTTCTGATTCAGGGGTCGCTACCGCTGTGAGTATCAATATTTCGGCAGTCCAATTGAGCCACAGGGACTTGCAAGCAGACCTAAAAAAGGCTTTGCAGAAGTACGGCATCCGGCCTGAGTTGCTTGAGCTGGAGATTGCTGAAGCCATCTTGCTCAAGCATTCGCCGATACTGACGCAGCGCTTGCATGATCTTAAAGGGTTGGGGGTGCGGCTGGCCGTGGATGGGTTTGGTCGCGCTTACTCTTCGATGGGGTATATGACCCATCTGCCGCTTGATCGTATCAAAATCGACCGTTCGCTGATCAACGACATTCTCATCAATCCCAAAAACCGTGAATTGGTCTCTGCGATGATCGCTTTGGGGCATGTGCTTAATATGAGTGTGGTGGCTGAAGGCGTAGAGGTGTCGGGGCTGTTTGAAGAGAGTAAGCGGCTACATGCGGATCTGGCGCAGGGCTATTATGTCTCGGAGCCTAAAAAAGCCAATGTGCTCATGGTGGAATTTCTCAAAGAGTGTACACGCGCGGCTTAATCAGTACAGGGCGCTGATATGCTCGATCTGCTCCCAGCTAGTGCTGTGGCGGTGGCTCAGTAGATGCTCGATATAGCGGGCGAACATATCGGTTTCGATGTTGACACGGGTGCCACTGCGGTAGGTGTGAAAGAGGGTTTCACGCATGGTGATGGGAATGACGGTCAACCTAAAAGAGTGCTCATAGACATCGTTGACCGTGAGGCTAACCCCATCAACGGTGATGGAGCCTTTGGGGACAACATAGCGCAACAGCTCAGGAGCGATGCCGATCATGACATCAAAGCTATTGCCGCTTGAGGTAATGCGCTCTACTGTTCCCACAGCGTCGATGTGCCCTTGTACGATATGTCCCTCAAATCGATCCCCCATCATCATAGCCGGTTCCATATGGACGCGGCCTTCAAACCGCTCTAGTGCGATATGGTTTTGTGTCTCTGGTGAGAGTTCGACGCAAAAGCCGTCTTGCAGCAGTTTTGTAACACTGAGGCAAACCCCGTTGAGCGCGATGGAATCGCCTGGCTTTGGACGGTAGGTGCAGCGCAGGGTGAGTGTATCACGGCTTAGGGAGAGTGCTTCGGCCAGCTCACGGATCAGTCCTGTAAACATCGATATCCTTGTGAATTTTAATCAAAACAGAATTTTACCCTCTTCTTGAGGGCTTTAGTGCTCCCTTGGGCCATGATTGGGCTCAATTCATATCAGTCAAAGTTTGTGCCAGAGGTCCTTGAATGATTTCGATTCCACGTGCTTGCAGTTCCTCTATCTGCTGTGGGGTTTGCACACCGGTGGCGATAAGGGTGATGCCCATCGTATCGGTCATGAGCCGCAGCGCTTGCAAGCTTTCGCGGGTTATATCGAGCCAGTAAGCCACCTCCGCTTTGAGAAACTGTGGCCTGATGGTTTGAAGATAGCCATAATCACCTGATTGGCCTAAAAACTGGTTAATCCCAACGCGAAAACCGAAGTGATCAAAGAGCGCATCAAAGCGTGAGACGAGATCGAGATATTTGTGGGCCATCGTATCGGAGATCTCAAAAGCGAGACGGTGTTTTAGGGCACTTCCACGATTACCCAGCAGCCGCTCCATAGTGCCATACGCGAAGGGCGAGCGCAAAAACTCGCTTGAGAGGCGGATCGAGTACTCGTCGCTCATGGCTGGATCGAGGCGATCAAGGAGGGTTTCAAGTGCGATGAGGTAGATATCACCCAGTCGTCCCAGCGCCGTCGCTTCAGCGGCAAAGCTACCGTAAGGGTAGGAAGATTCATCCGAATCCTGAAGCGAAAAAGTGACGACACGCTGGATGACGGCGGAGTTTTTGATGGAGACAACGGGCCAAAAATCGAGATGCAGACGTCGCTGCTCTAGGGCATATTCGATAATACTGCGCCACTGCTCTTTGCCCATAGCGCTTTGGTCATCTTTGGTGTCGAAGAGGTAGGTATTGCCGTCTTCACGGGCTTTTGCGTGGGTGAGTGCGTAGTCGGCTTTGGTCATCAGCGTGGCGGTGTCCTGACCGCATAGATAGCGGTATAGTCCGATGTTAATAGTGCAATCGTCGGGGTCGAGTTTGTACTCCTCTTTGAGCAAAATGAGCAGATCGCCCAGTCTTTTGGCGATTTCAATCCCCTCTTGGGGCGTACATCCTGGCAGCATGATCGCAAATTCTGTGCCGTTGATTCTGGCGGCGAGATGTTCTTCAAAACGGTTGCTTTGGGTCTCTAGCAGAATGCCTAGACGTCTAAAAAAGTCATCGGCTCTCTGGCGGCCCAAGCGCTGATTGACGTTTTGCGCTCCTTCAAACGCCATGAGCAGCATCATTCCATTGCCGCGCTCGTTGGCCATGTCGAGCAGTTCGGGCAGCTTGAGCATCAGATATCGACGGTTAAAGAGTCGGGTAACGGGATCGCTGTAGAGCAGTTCGCGGTTGCGCGCCATCGCTTCGTTGCCCTTCTCGAAAATCTCTTTTACCTTGAGCACCATTGCGTTCATACCGCGTACGACATCTCGAAATTCGGTGGTGAAGGGGAGGTGCTCTTGGAGCACGAAGCGGTTTTGCAAAATTGATTCGGCTTGATTCCGCACGCGGCTTAACGGCTTGAGCACGGCGTGCAATAAGGCATTGAGAATGACCAGACTGATGGTGGCAATAACAGCAAACGTGAACAGCAGATCGCGCGCGGTATCAAAGAGTTGGATGTAGGCATGGGCAGGATCGCTTTGTACATGTAATAGGGCGATGGGATTCCACAGTGAAGAGACCTGCGCTGATGCTACGGGTACGGAGATCGGCACCCATGTTGCGAACCATTCGGGTACATCGGGCCTGGACTGCTCTATGACACGCTCATACCGGAGTGTGCCGTTTAGATCCAGCAAGGTGATACGGATGTAGTGACCGCTGTCGAAATTGGCGTTGATCATCGTCTCCATCATCCCCTCATCACCCTGCGCAGTGCCCAGCGTCAAGCTCAAAGACGAGGCGGTGTTTTTGGCATCTTCGTAGAGCTGTTCTTGCACGGCGCGGTTGGCGTTTTGAAAGTTCAGCAGCATAATGCTCAAGAGGATCAGCAGCAAGACGGTGGAGATCAGCAGGGCGATCTGTTTAAAGAGGGTCATAAAAGATTCCTTTTGATGTTGTCGATAAGGATGTCCCATTTTTTGTGGGTTTTGTCACTGCGCTCGATCGCCTTGCCTTGCTCGCCTTTGCGGCTGGCGAGGTAGAGGGCGTCGCCGTTGAAGTTGTAGACCGGCACGAGGTCTTTACGCTGATCGGCGCTCAAAATGCGGGGTTCGTAGTTATCCAAAACAAGCGGGACGGCTTGAGGCGTGGGAAAATAGGTGAGCACCATGTGGGCTTCGCGGTACTTGAGGGATTTGACGTAGGAGAAGTAGAGTTCGCTACTCTCGATACCAAGGTGGCGCAGAGCAAAGTATTTGGCGATGACGTAGTCTTCGCAGTCACCGCGGTAGCGCCCCAAAAACTCCAGCGGCGTGGCCCAGTAGTCGTGCATACCGAAATTTTGCAGGTCAGAGGTGTAGAGGACTTGGTTGTAAAAATCGTTGACGCCTTGGAGTTTTTCCAGATCGCTTTTGTCTTTGAGTGATTCGAGTGCGGTGTTGAGCGTGAAAAAACGCTCTTTGGCTATAGCGCCGTACTTCTTCTCAATGGCTTGGATGATGACGTCAGTGACGTAAGGTGAAGCGATCAGAAAGCCCAGCAAGAGTGCTGGAAGCAGCAGTCGCTTCATAGGTTTTTAACGCCGCACTTTTCGGTCGCCACGGTGTTGCTGTTTGAGGTTGGTGATGATGTCTTTGAGTTGTGCTTTCTCGTCGAGAAGCTCATCACGGATTTTGTGCTCTTCACCGCCATCGACATCTGGGTCGTATTCGACGGTTTGTGGTGCATAGTTCTTGAGCATTTTTTCAATCTCCTCTTTGCTCATGGGGGCCATAGAAACTCCTTGTTACATGTAAAGAATGTGGGTGAGTTAAGAAGATTATTGTAGCTAAAAAGAGGGTAGATTTCGGGCTTTGGGCGCGATATTGTGTAGTTGCCACCACACCAAAACGGCGATCAAAAAAGGCTCAAACCGCGCGGCGTAGGAGTTGAGCAGCATCCCCAGATTCTCCAGTAGCTCGATGGGCAGAAAAAAGCGGCTGAAGTAGAAATGCAGCACAGGATTACTGGTTGTCGTTCCGGCAAAAAGTGAAGCGGCAATCACGGATAGTGTGAGCAGATGCAGCCCCAGCAGTGCACCTAGACCAATGATGCTGGCACGCAGGGCCGCTTTTTGTAAGGTGGTGAAGGTCAAAAGCAGGGCGCAAAGCAGCGAGAGTGTCATGGGGACGTTGAAGGTGACCGACTCGATGTCAAGGCTAAGATCGATCTCAAACGGCGCCATCATCCCTTTGGGCCCCATCATCGGGATTGTGTTGGATAGTGTGAAGGTCATTTCGCGTCCATTCATGGTGCTATGCGTTACATGTAAGTCGTATTTCCACGCCGCAACGCGAAAGGCGCTTTCGGTGGCGAAGCGGTTGTAGCCGTCTTTGACCAGCAGCCACGAAGGCAATATCACCGCGTAGGCGAGGATAAAGACCCCAAAGAGCCTAAGCGCGCTTTTGAGTTCTGGCATGGCGCGTAACGTTTTGTAGATAGACCAAAAAGACCACAAAAGCGATGGCGATCATGATGCTTTGGGTGATGTACTCGTGCATGATGGGAAAGATACTGGGGTGATACTCCAGCACCCACGCCAGCAGCGCGATGCGCAAGAGGTTAAAGAGCTGCAAAAAGAGCGAGCCGATCACGATACCCGCCAACCGCGCTTTCCATGAAGCAGGATAGGCTAAAACAGCGGCGGAGTAGAGCAAAATCGCCTCTAGGCCGTTGCAGCCGAATTTGACCTCCATGATGGATTTTGAGAGGTGCAAAAAGGCTCCGTCCGCACGTACCGAGATGCCGATCAACTCGATAAGGTGACGGCTGAGTTCAACAACCACGGCGGTGTAAAATGCATCCAGACGCAACAGATCGTGTAGCGGTTTGTAGTCGATGAGCACGAAGGCGATTAGCATATACAGAATGTAAAGAAGGACAAAACGTTTCATGGGTGCGAGTATAGCCAAGCCCTTGTTACAACGCTATAATGCGCTTTATGAAAAGAGAAGATTATGACATTATTGTCGTCGGCGGCGGCCATGCGGGGATCGAAGCCGCGCTCGCTCCGGCGCGTATGGGGTTTAGAACCCTTTTGATTTCGATGTTGGTCGAGCAGACGGGGGCAGCGAGCTGTAACCCTGCGATAGGCGGTCTGGCCAAAGGGCATCTGGTGCGCGAGCTCGACGCGCTGGGCGGAGAGATGGGGCTGCTGACCGATGCGGCGGGGATTCAGTTTCGCATCCTCAACGAGGCCAAAGGGCCTGCGGTGCGCGGTTCACGCGCACAGATCGATATGGACCGCTACCGCGTGCTGGCGCGTAACACCCTCTTGCATGTAAGCAACCTAGAGATGCTTCAAGAGACGGTCGAAGCGCTGATTTTTGAAGAGGGCAGCGTTGTCGGCGTGAAGACGGCACTGCACAACGAGTACCGCGCCAAAGCGGTGATTCTCACCACCGGAACCTTTTTGCGCGGGGTCGTACATGTAGGCGAAGTGACCCAAGAGGCGGGGCGGTTTGGGGAATTTGCGGCCAAAAACCTCTCCCAAAGCCTCATCGACGCGGGCTTACTTGTAGGGCGGCTTAAAACAGGAACCTGCCCGCGCGTGGACAGCTCCAGCATCGACTTTTCGGTGATGGAGGTGCAAGGCGGCGATGCGCTGCCCAGCCCCTTTAGCTTCCGCACCGACCGCGAGCGGTTTGCTACGGAGAAGAAGCAGATTCCTTGCTACATCACCTACACCAACGACGAAACCCACCGCATTATCGAGGGCAATTTTTACCGAGCACCCCTTTTTACGGGGCAAATCGAGGGGATCGGGCCGCGCTACTGCCCCAGCATCGAAGATAAGATCAACCGCTTTCGCGATAAAGAGCGCCATCACCTCTTTATCGAGCCGCAAACCTTTGAGAATACCGAGTGCTACATCAACGGTATGTCCACCTCGTT
>DZBC01000106.1 GCA_022729835.1 Sulfuricurvum sp.
CGGTCTTTTTACCGGTTTTGAGCTCCGGTGCTTCACCCAGTTTTTTGGGTGCAGGGGCAGACTCACTGGTCCAGTTTTTGTGTCCTTCGGAGAGGTTGCCGCGCTTATCTGACCAGACGTCGAACTTTTTGTTCCAACCCGCCATACCGAACTTCACCGTTTTGGTGTTGGGATAGCCCGCCATACGCAGTGCTACCGCTGCTGCGGCTGCCGCCTGACCGTCTTCGCTGACAACCAAGATGCGATCTGGCGCTTTGTGTTCACGGGCATAGTTCAAGATGTTTTCAAAAGTGGTGTTGTGCGCACCGGGAATGTGTCCGTCTTCGAAGTCGCTCTTGCCGTTTTGGGGCGCCACGTCGCCGCTTCGGATGTCAATGATGTAGTAGTCGCTGATATTCTCCACCAGACCGTCCGCATCGGGAATCCACGTTTTGCGGTCCATCGCCTTGTCCATATCGAGCTTCTGCTCGACGACATACTGCTTCAAAAGATCGAATTCGGCGTTGCCATAGAGGCTGCTTGCCGCGATCATGCTGCCAAAAAGTGCGGTTTTGAGTAGGGTTTTTACGGTTTTCATCATCTGCTCCTTATTTGCTTACTTTGACTTCGCCGACGAGCTTGGTATTTTGACCCGCCCATCCGGATTTGCCAGGCCAGTTGTTATCCATCGGGCCTTTTACGATCAGTGCATTGCCCATCTTCTCTTGCCACGCTTCCATGCCGCCATTAAGCACTTTAACCTTGTAGCCGAGATTGGCCAGTGCAACCGCGCCTGCCATCGCCAGTTGCCCGTTTTCACTCACCAAAACGATGGTGACACCTTCGATCGGTTTGGGCAGAAGCTGAATGCCATCACGTGAGAGAAGCTTCTTGACGGGCACACTGTAGGCTCCCTTGATACGCCCTTCTTCAAAGTATGATCCATAGCGCAGATCAAGCACTTTGATCTTCTCGCCTTTGTCTAACCACTCTTTGATCACATCAGGCTCAGTCAACCAAGTTGTAGGATTGTTCTCACCCTCAAAGAGTTTCATTGTTGGGACATAGGTGTAATTACGGCTCTCAGCAGGCAGACCGCGTTCATCCCAACCAGGCATTCCCTCTTTGTACCAGTACACATTTTTATAGCCCATTTGTGCGGCTACTTCTGCGGTTTTGTAGGATTTCCAGCAGTTCACGCCCATGCAGTAAAACGCGATCGGGGTGTTTTTGTCTTTGGGCAGGGTTGACCAGTTGAAGACATCTTCTTTAATGTTGTAGTCGATAGAGAGCGCCGACCACTCAGTAAACGGTACGGTAACCGCGCCCGGGATATGCCCTTCAAACTCATACTCACTGTAGTGCCAGCGAACGTCATAAATCACACCCCCATTTTTCTGAAGACTTTGGACATCCTCAAATGAAGCGATCTTAGCGCCTTTGGGTGCGGTATCCGGTGTGGGTACCGAAGCCGCCATTAGCGACGTACTCATCGCCAGTGCCGCAGCCGCGGAAACCAGCATCAGATTGAACTTTTTCATTGTCTTACTCCTAATTAAAAAGTGAAGACATTGTAAGGCGAGGGATTTTTTTTCTGTAGCGTGGTGTGTGTCGATTCGAATTAGATTGGTGTTAAATGGAAGTTGTAAGGGTTAAGAAGGAAATAAGAATATAGAGAAAGCCCGAAATTTCGGGCTTTTCTTAGTGTGCGTGGCTCGAACAGCCGCCACCGCAACAACCATTACTGGTTGAATCGTTCATCGCAATGACGAAGCTGTTATCCGTTTCGATGAGTTTGAACTTATGCTTGCCGCAAAACTCCCCGTTCATGTGGTTGACCATATCGATGGAGCGCATCATCGCTTCGTCTTTGTTATCCATGGCAACATTGTTCTGCAAGTCGCTGCGCTTGAAGCAACCACACTCTTTCTCTACTGAAATCATATACATGTAAAACTCCTTGATTTTTTTCGCATTGTATTCAAGGCGCATTCATCGCTCCTGAGCCACTATGGTTACTTCAAGGATTTCAAGCTCGCAGGTCCAATTCACTGATACTCAGCGCCTCGCCCGACTCGCGCAGCGCGATAGAGGTAGCGCGCAGACGGCCATCGAGCACCCCCTCCCTGCTGCGAAATTCAAACGGAGTCTCGGTATTTTGCAGATAGATCGCACCGATCCCCTTCTCTTTGAGGGTATAAAGCGCCTCTTCACCCGAAGCGTCGTGCGTCCAAATGAGCAGTTGATCAAAGAGCGCATCCCCCTCGTCGATCCAGCCGTTGCGGTCTTCATCATAGGCAGAGAGCTCCCCAAAGCCGTCGTTCGTGCGTGGTCCAAAGAGCTCGCCGCCATCGTCGATGCGCCTGTTGGCGTTGCGATCAAGCGCCAAAAAGCCGCTCCCCTCCCCCACAAAAGAGATCTCCTCTTGCGCGCCGTCGCGGTCGAGATCAAACGCGATCTTCTCACCGCCAAGACGCACCATACCACCGTCAAAGGCGATGACAAGCGGATCGATCAGCGCATCGCCCGCCTTGAGGCTTAGATGCTCCTCGCTATGCTCTTCATGACGCAGCGAAAAACCGACGGCAAGGTCGATGCGGCTACCATCATCAAGCTCAATCACCCCCGACGCCGATACCTCAAGTGCCTGCAGACGATGCTCGATTCTGCTGTAACTCAGATCAACTCCCCAACCCTGCAACTGCGGCGTCTCGGGGCTGCCGGGCGTAGGTTCAAAGGTATGTCGGCGTGTACTCTTCTCGAACCCCTCAAGAGGGATTTTCTTTCCGGTGAGCGCCTCAAGGGCGCGGATAATGGCCATCAGCTTGGGATCAAGCGGCGGCTGCTCTAAAAATGCCGCCTCCTCGCTGGGCGTGGGCTTTTGGAGCATCTCTTGCGTGCTACGGTGATTCCATACGCGCATGCTACGCTCTTCGTGTACACTGCGTTCCTGTCGATACTGCGCGCTTAGATCCAGCGCCGAGTGTGCAATCTTCATCGTCCGCTCCTTGGAAAATATAAAACAGTATCGACCGCTTAAGCTTTACATGTAACGTGCTTGACTATCATTAACCCAAATAGACCCGCCATGCCGCTTCATCACCCATGACCCAAACGAACGCACCCCCGTCATCTACAAAGGTAACTCCATCCAACAAAAACTCAGCGGTGACAATCTTGTATGAAGAGAGTGTGCGCAAGGTCGTTTGAGATTCATGCGGTACAAACGATTGATGAAGGGATAGAGCTGCTCACGGGCATCGTAGAGCGTCCCAGATCACTCCCACTCCGAGAATTTTTCGCCCGCATGTTTCTCTTTTTTGTAGCGGCGGCGGTTCATGCTTTTTTCGATTTGGTTGGCGGCGTAGAGTAGCTCGCTTTTGATCTCTTCTATAGCCTCTTCACTCTCAGCCAGTGCGATCATTCGCGCCACGAGACCTTCAAGCGCGTTGTACTCCTCTTTGTAGAGCGTCGCTCTTTCGGTGCGTTGCAAATAGGCGACGTTGTTGGCAACTTTGAGAATAAACTGCTCTTTGGTGGGTGCTTCGGTTTTGAAAAGATAGTTGATGATGCTCTGGCTGAAGCGCTCAAGGACGCGGATGTAGCGCAGGCGTTTGGCGTCTTGAACTTTGGAAGGGGGCATGCGCACTCTTTTTTTTTGGCGTAATTATGACACGAGAGGTTTTTTTGTACAATAGCGCCCATATTACATGTAAGGCCCGTCATGAAATCCGTCTTCCTGATCTTCACCCTCTGCTGCGCAACCCTTTTTGCGGAAGTGCGCCACGAGTACCCCACCCAAGCGCTGCTTGACTCCGGTACGCTCATCATCGACATCCGTACTCCTAGTGAATGGGAGAAGACGGGGCTGCTTAAAGGAGCGATTCCCATCATGTTTTATGATGAGCGCGGACGCTACGACATCGATGCCTTTTTGAAAACGCTCTTGGTGCACGTCTCCAAAGAAAAGCCCTTCGCGCTGATCTGCCACACCGGTAGCCGCACCCGAACCATAAGTGCCTATTTAGATAAAGAGCTTGGCTACAAGGTGATCAACCTTCAAGGCGGCATGATCTACGCAATCAGCAAAGGCTTGCCGACCCAAGCCTACAAGGCCCCATGAGGCCCAAGCGCAAAGTCGTCTTCTTTCTCTTCACCCTAGTGCTGCGCATCGCGGCGGTCTTTGGACTGATCGCGCTGATCGCTTACGGGCTGTGGGCTTTTTTGCACTGGCTGCTCATGTAGCCGTGCGTTACATGTAAGCCGCTAGCGGGTAAAGTCCCATTCGGAGGTTCTATTGTAACCATTCTCATTAGATGAGCAACTGTCTATCAAAATATTAATAAAACCATCATAATAGTCGAAACGGTATCCGGTGTCGCATCGATTTTCCACATAGCCATGCACCAGCTCTGTGCTCGTGTATGTTTTTCCGGATGAATTGACGCACTGCAATGTGACCTCTTGATACGGAGAGCGCAACTCAAAATAGTATGTCCCGGGTATAAAGTCATAAGGCTCCATCTCCTTATCAATATATACCAACAGAGCGCTACGCTCATCGATAGGCAGATCTATTGTGACATTGGTGCAGTGTGGCACTTTGGTCGTTACCCGCATGGTTCCGCTTGTCTTGTATCGGTTGTAAAAAGGGCGTTTGTCACTTGTATCGCGTTCCCATACCACCGTAGCCTCTCCTTCATGATGGTTATCCGACCACTTCACTGTACCTCTATACGAATCGGCCGCCTCTTCGATCGTCATATAACTAAACACCAGATATTTTTGGCTCCCGTTGCTAAGCTTCGCCTCGATACGTACTGGGTTTTGTGAAGGGGCTTTGTCGGGAGCGGTATAGGTCGCCGAATCGTTGTGTGCCCCCTTCACGCTCAAGGTGCCGACTGTCGCATTACCGCCCTTGATGCCGTTGACGCTCCAGCTCTCTACATTATAAAAATCATGCTCGCCGTCATTGAAAAATTCCCTAGAGGAGCAAAACTCAGAAACTGCGCCGCGCTCACAGTACAGCAACGAAACTTCGGTGGATTCCGAGGTCTTGAGTGTAGCATCCGCCGGATCGAGCTTGTAGTCTTCGACCACAGAAACGAATGTCACGACACCCTCTCCCAGAATAAAATGCGTCTCTGTCGGTGTATTCACTTCGTCGATAATATCATCCATTTCGTCAACGACATTGCCATATTCGTCAAGGAATTGAACAGTACCGGTTCCAAGAGTCCAAGTTCCCTTGACAGGTTCGTTGTCAACGGTTTCAAGCTGATCCCCCGTTAATATGACTTCGCGCAGTTTGGGAGCCGCACTGAGTTGCCCCAATCGGTACCATCTACCGTCTTGCATCTGTATTGCCATCCCCAGTGCGGTAGAGCCCACCTTCTTGTCAAAGTTCCATGTCAAGGTAATCGGCTTTTTGGGCGCAAACCCTTGCGCACTGAGCGCGTAGCTCATGCCCGCTCCGCCCGGAGCTTTGTCCTCTACACGCTGAATACCGATGGTAAACTCCGAATCGAGCGCTCCTTTGGGAATAGAGAGCTCGAGTACCCCATCATCAGAGCGCACGATACCGCCGGATGAGCCTACCGTAGTATTTTTGAGCACTCCTATGGGATTGCCCTGCTCAGTTGCTACTCCGGTGGACTGCGCGACGGCTTGAGTCGCACCGCTTGAAGAAGATGAATACGCCACACTTGACGATGCATCTGAAGCACCGCCGGACGAACCCCCACCTCCGCCACAAGCAACCAAGAAACCGATACAGCAGATAAATACAACTACTGATAACATTTTTGATGTATATGCGCGCAAACAAACCCCTTTAAAAAATCGAATTAAGCAGTATATTCCTGCGATGATTAAAATAATTTTAATTTCATCATTGTTCAAAATTAACTGTTTAGTAATACAATAAATTTCTTTACGATAAAAAAACATTTTAAATGCTAATACCTAGATACATTTGATGACTATAAGGTTTATTTTATGGTCAAAATGCTAAATTTTTATCTTGTACTAACAATAAAATATTAATACTATTTTTTACTTAGTTCGAAGAGAAAAAAATGATTTATTTTAACTGATTATTTTTTAATCAACAAATAAGGGAGCGTCATGCTGCGTATGTTTATCATCATGTTGTTGTGTCTATTCACTATACTGGAAGCGGCTCAGACCCGTTCCTATGACGGCTACACCTATGATCAGACCACCTTTAGCGATGGCTGGGTCAGTACGGTTAAGCCCGATTGGGTAGAAGTCACCCACAATGTCAGCCCCGTCAAAATCCTTCTGCACTACCCCAAAGAGGGAACCATCATCTCGGCCAATAGTGATGCAGAGCACATCGCCGCCGCATGGGATATTCTGGTGGCACCAAGGTATACGGCGATGTCGGATTATTTTGTTGCCGCCTCCATCACAACCAGCAGTTCGGGATACTTGGCTTCGGCCACACTTTTTGATCCGCTCTCAAACAGCTGGAACTATGTTGTGTTCTTTCGGCGCGGCAATAGCGGATGGATCGAATTTGTCGCGCCGGACAAAGCGACGTTCATGCAACTGATACCCGTCGATATCAACACCATTAACTGGAGCACCGATAGCGCGATCTATAACTATTTCGACTATTCTGGTGCCAATCGATTTATGATTGCAAGCGCTGATCTTCTCGGTGAATGGACTAATGATTTTGCCGCCATGCAGGATGTTTACAATGTCTATACCGGAGCGGTGACGGGAACCTATACGTATGAGCACCAAAGTATGATTACGTTTAACACAAGCACTTACACGCGCTACGATCTCTTTGTTTCCGGTCAGCTCGGCAACTATACCTACATCACACTCAATAGCGCCAACTATTTTGCGGTACCCAACCCATGGATGATCTATTTCGCCGATGAGCAGATCAACAACAACCCCATCACCTATAAAAGCTATATTTATGAAGCCTACTTCTCCTGCATCAAAAATGCCCGCTTGCTCTGGATCAAAAAAACAGACCCACAGTATCCGGATGCCGAGTATGAATATAAAGCTTACGGCAAAAGTGTCAACAACACGAGTACTCCAAAGAAGATGATCTCTCCTGCACTACTGAACTATCTGCTCAACTGATCATCATTGTCAAGTGCAAAAAACGCACCCATCCGGCCACCCGTGACGTTTTGATCCGGCCACCC
>DZBC01000107.1 GCA_022729835.1 Sulfuricurvum sp.
TGGGTGGCCGGATCAAAACGTCACGGGTGGCCGGATGGGTGCGTTTTTTGCATTTCTCTTTTCAAGGAGCCCTATGCGCTTAAGGTTCTTCATCCCACTAGTGCTTGCCGTTGCCCTCTTTATGGGCAGTGTGATTACGTTGTTGCCGATGCTGCTTGACCCTAAAGAGGCAGGTATCGTGCAGATGGATCAAGCGGTACATCATCCGCTCTTTGAGCGCTTTGAGGAGCCTGCATTGCTGCTCTTTTTTGGTTATGTGGGATGTTCCGATGTCTGCACGCCCCGCCTCAACGATATGGCACGCGCTTACCGTGCACTGGGACGGCCGCAGTCGTTGCGGGTGCTCTTTGTGGATGTGGCCGGTGTGGCGGATGGGGCACAGGCAAGAGCATTTGCGGCGTATTTCGACGATGCGTTTGAGGGATTGGTACTAGAGCCTGCAGCACGTCGGGCGCTGATGCGGGAGTTTGAGATCTATCTGGCACCTTCTTTGACCAGTCGGGGCGATTTTGACCATACGGCCTTTTTTTACCTGTTGCGGCGGGACGCGCAGGGCTACCGCCTTGTGCGTATTTTTACACAAAGCGTACTCGATGCCACCGCTCTAGGCAGCGCACTGGGTCAAGTTTTGTAGCTATGCAGATCGCGGCTGAGCGTGGTCGAGTGCTCGAGCAGAGTACGGATATTTTGGGCGATGAGCTCCGATTCGCGGCTGTTGTCATCGGCGAGGCGGCGTACGTTTTGCATTTGTGCCGAGAGCGTAGCGAGTTTGTCGCTGTTGTGCACGATGTGTTGTGTCGTGCTTTGGGTGATGGTACTGACGTCATGCATGGTGGCGACCGTGTTTTCGAGGGTTTGGGTGACGTCGAGCGATACCTCATTGAGACCGGTAATGTTCTGCGCGTTTTTGTGGATCTCTTCGCTGGTATCATTAATCGACTGCACGACGATATTGACCGAACTGTGAATGTCGGTCAGCGATTTTTGAGTACGTTCGGCCAGTTTGCGCACTTCGTCGGCTACGACTGCAAAGCCTCGGCCATGCTCTCCGGCACGTGCTGCTTCGATCGCGGCATTGAGGGCGAGCAGATTGGTCTGATCGGCGATATCGGAGATCACGGTTAGGATCTGCTTGATGTCTTCGGCGGAGCGGGTGAGTTCGGACAGTTTGGCGGCAATACTGTTTTCAAGCTCCGAAGTCTCTTCAATCTGAGCGGATAGATCGACGACTTTGTGTTGGATGCGCTGCAGTTCATGGTTGGCCTGCACGATCTTTTGTTGTACCGCTTTGGTGTCGTTGCTGGAGTTTTCAAATTCACTGCGCATCTGTACCGTCGCGTCTGATGCTTGCGTGACGTGGCGTTGCTGTTCGAGGGAGTTACGGTTGAGGGTCTCGATGGTACGGGTGATCTCTTCGGCCAGTTTTCCTGTATCGTTGGCAGATTTTTTGGTATTGGAAAGAACGCTTTGCAACGAATTGATGAGTTGGGCAAAGGAGCGCTCAAGCTCGCTCTTATCGGCCAGTTTGATCGTGAAATCGCGTGTACGGATGATGTCATCGACACTGCCTACTAAAGAGAGCGAGGCGAAGTAGCTTTTGCTCAAGGTGTAGATGATGTACGTGAGCACCAGGGTCTCGACCACCACGAAGGCGGCGTGCAAAAAGGCGATATCCCAGCCGCAGCCGTAGTTGAAGATGATGATTTTAACGCCGCCGATGGTCGCATCGCTTAACTGCAACCAGGTAAAGAGCAGATGGTGCACGGCAATGGTCAAAGTACCGGAAATCAAAGGCAGAATATCTTTATAGAGGGACAAAAAAGCCAGCATTACAAAGACGTGAAAGTGCATTTCGATACGTCCGAGGTGCTGCTGGATCATGATGATGGGAAACGCCATGGTCAGCGCGCCGATGATGATGCGGCTTGTGGGGGTGCCGCCAAACCCTTTGTAGGCGGCAAAAGCGATAGTGGTGACGAGGCCGCCGCCTGCAATGCCGAGAAGATAGGTATCGTAACTCAAAGAGGTGATCAAAGAGACGATGAGCCAATTGAGCACAAAGATAGAAACAAAAACACCATCGGCATGTGCCGCATCACTGTGCAACGTCTCGCGGAAGCGTTGCGGATAGGAGCTGTAGTCGCCAAAGAGGGTTGCGATATATGTTCTCTCTTCTGAGATTTAGCTTGTCGGTGTTTTGGTTTATGATGATGATTGCGTCGGAATGGGGTACTATCTCTACCACGCGCTTGAGATTCTGGGCGTCTGGCAAGGCGGCGAGACTCTGCGCCACCATGAACGCTCCCGCTTTCGCCGCTACAAAGGGGCGTGGGTCTATGTGGATGGGGAGATTTTAGAGTGATTTTCTATTACTTGAAAAGTAAAAAATACAGGATTTAGTACCGAACGCTAAGATAGAAACTCAGCTCAAATGATGCATCGTTGCTGAGGTAGGGGTTGCGGCGGTAGATGACGTAGGCCGGTTTGGTTGTGGTTTCGTAGTCGCTGGTGATGAGCCATTCATGATAGACCCAGTGAATGAATTTGAGCAGATCGCCTTGTCCCCCTTCGAGGTCGAATCGCGCATAAGCCCCATCTGAGATCATCAAACGCGGCAGATGCCCAAGACGCTCGCTCATGGCTTCTTCGGTGACGATGCAAGCGACGTATTGGCACTCATGCAGCGGGGTGATAGCAGGATTATCGTGAAAGAGTGCGATCGAGCGGAAGTGCTCAATGTGGTTGGTATAGACCCAAGTCTGTAGCTTTTGCCACACTTGTGCGACTGCGTTGCCATAGCCTCGGTGACGAATGTAGTAAGCATACATTTTCGGCATTTTTAAAATAGTCGGCTTGAGGTGGGTAAACGAGGCTTCAGATCGGCTTGCCGACTCAGATTGGCGTAAAATCTCTTGTGAGTACTCCAAATAGCCTCCGTTTCGCCACGCTTTGGGTGTCATAACAAAACGGCCCTTGAAGGCGCGGATAAAAGAGCTTTGCGCACTGTAGCCGCAGAGTCCGGCAATTTGGCTGATCGTGGAGTAGCGATTGGTCAGGAGCAGATTGGCTGCCTTTTGCAGTCGAATGGATTGGATGGTTTCGTAGAGGTTGCGCCCAAACTGCGCTTTGAAGATTCGGTGCATGTGAAAGAGGCTGATCTGCTGATCGCGGCTGAGGTCTTCAAGGTCGATATCAGTCTCGATGTGGGTGTACACATAAAACAGGATATTGTTCGCGATTTGGGTGTGACGATCAAGGGTTTGACGTTTCATGACCTTATAATAGCACTAATTGTGAATAAAACAAGCAATAAATATCAATAAAAAAAGTATTACATGTAAATAAATCAGACAAAAACGGTGAAGAAAGAAGGGGGGTTAAATCCCTAAAATGGCAGCATCAAAACTAAGGAGTCACCATGCGGACACGCATTACGAAAATACTGATCGCCAATCGAGGCGAAATCGCGCTACGGATCATCCGCGCTTGCAAAGAGCTGGAGATTCAAAGTGTTGCTATCTTCTCTGAGGTGGATGTGGAGGGAGTGTGGGTTCGCAAAGCTGATGAAGCTTACCCGATGCTCGGTGATCCGCTACGCGCCTATTTGGATTATGAGCGTATCGTGGCGCTTGCGGTGAGGGCAGGTTGTGACGCGATCCATCCAGGTTATGGTTTTTTGTCCGAAAATGCTGATTTTGCTAAAGCTTGTGCCGAGAAAGGAATCATCTTTATCGGTCCAAAGCCTGAGCACATCGAACTGTTCGGCGATAAAATGGCCTCCAAAGTGGCGATGCGCGGGGTGGGTGTACCTGTGCTTGAGGGCACCGATGAGCCGATTATCGATATTGCCGCAGGGGAGAAGATTGCCACAAAAATCGGCTTTCCCGTCATTATTAAAGCGGCGTTTGGCGGCGGCGGACGGGGTATGCGGATTGTGCGTGAGGCCAAAAGCTTTCGGGAGCTTTTTGAGAGCGCTACGGCGGAGTCGATGAAGTTTTTTGGGCGCGGTGAGGTCTTTATCGAAAAGTATGTCGAAAATCCACGGCATATCGAGATTCAAATCATTGCTGACAAATATGGTAATGTCTTGCATCTGGGTGAACGCGACTGTTCGATTCAGCGACGCCACCAAAAAGTGATTGAAATCGCCCCCTCTCCACTTCTAAACGATGCAGTGCGCAAAGAGCTCTACCGCATCTCTACCAAGGCGATGTTTCGTTTGGGCTACGAGAGTGTGGGCACCATCGAGTATCTCATCGACGAGCAAGATACGATCTACTTTATCGAGATGAACACCCGAGTACAGGTAGAGCATCCCGTCACAGAGATCATCAGCGGCGTGGATATTATCCAGCGCATGATCGAGATTGCCGAAGGGGACAAACTACAATTTTTGCAAGAGGAGATCCGTTTTCGTGGCTATGCCATCGAGTTTCGTATCAATGCCGAGAATCCGCAGCAAAATTTTATGCCTTCGATTGGAACCATAACCACTTATCTCACTCCTGGCGGTCCTGGGGTACGTCTGGATTCGAGCGCATATACGGGCTACAAGGTTGTTCCCAACTACGATTCGATGGTGGGTAAGTTGATCGTTTGGGCGCTGGATTGGGAGGGGGCGGTCAAAAAAGCGCGCCGTGCACTCGATGAGTTTATGATCGAGGGTATTCATACCAACATTCCCCTGCACCGTGAAATCGCCCGTGACGAAGATTTTATTGCGGGACGCTTCACTACTGGATATCTGGATCAAAAACTACAACAATTCAATATGCAGTCGGCTGACACTTGCGCCCATGAACAAGAGAAAGTCAAGCACTTGCAAGAGATGATCAGCAAAATTAAGGCGCACAACTTGAGTGTGCGGTATTAAAGAGCTTTTCAGGGTTTCAACTACGAGCCGTTGGGCGGCTTAGGAGATCATCGTCTTTTTGTTTTCCCAAACCGAATGGGCGAAGGCGATAGCAATCAAGCCCACGCCGATGGTTCCCGTAACCAGTTCGCTTACATGTAGGGTGATTTTAAGCAGCATGATCAGCGCCAAAACCCCAATAGCGTAGTGTGCACCGTGTTCGAGGTAGCGAAAGTGCGAGAGGGTTTTGTGTTCAACGAAATAGATCGTCATACTTCGCACGAACATGGCCCCGACGCCCAAGCCGATCATGATAATAAAGATGTTACTCGTCAATGCAAAGGCACCGATAACGCCGTCAAAGCTGAAGCTCGCGTCGAGCACTTCGAGATAGATAAAGCCCGCAAGACCGCTTTTGACTGTATCGCTCGAGAGAAAGTCATCAAGAACGCTTAGCAGTGAATGTAAAAGAACTCCCAGCAAAAAGGCCATCAATACATTGTGTTCTTGGGTCATTGCACCCAGCACCAGGCCCATAGCAATCGCGACAATGAGCTCGATGTGGTTGATAGACGAGGCCCGCTCGATGATTTTCGAGCCTTCGACAAAAGCCATCCATTTGACATCGCGTACTTTGAAAAAAAAGTCCAGAAATACCATCAGCAAAAATGCACCACCAAAGGCAAAGATCACATCTTCAGTCTGCTTCAGCACGGCTTCGTAGCGCTCTGAGTCGTTGATGGCCATCTCAAGCGCGTCTACAAATCCCAAACCCGTTGCTACGCCGACGATCAGTAGCGGAAAAACGAGACGCATGCCAAAGACGGCGATAGGGATACCAAAAAGAATAAAGCGGCGCTGCCAAACGGGATCGAGGGTTTCGAGTACTTTGGCATTGACGACCGCATTGTCAAAGGAGAGTGAGACCTCCAGAATCATCAATAAGAATGTAATATAAACCGCAGCCCATCCACCGATGACAAACGCCCCCGCAGCACCCACAAAGGTTAGAAAGAGTGAGCCGTAAAAATATCGCATCGATACCCCTTTTTGAAAGGCGTATTATACAGCCTTAGCTTGGCGCGAATGTCTGGCTGCTCGTACTGTTGGCACCGCCTATGATACCCATGTGGTGATGTATTACCAATTTTTTCCAAGATAGTGTCCGATCTTATAAAAACGTGGTATCATCGTTTTATTTCAATAGTCTTGAAAGCTCAAATTTCTTTGTCTCATCAAAAAAAGGGGTGTGTGTATGGTCGATGTACTGATTCCCGACCGAATCAAAATCCAGATCGAAAAAAGTTATTATATTTATGAACGCTATCACGTCAATTCTGTATTTGCGATGTTGTACCACACGCAGCCATTGACTGATGAAGTGCTGGTACAGCATCTACGTCTATCGGATCAATTCGAGCGTTTTGACGAACACCACTACTTCATCAGCTTTGCACACACGGCTCCCGCAGACGTTTACAAAGCATCTGAAAACCTAGTGCAGAGTCTAGACCACTATTTCAATGATCGAACATCATGTATGGCTATGGATACTTTTGATGTATCCAACTCCCCCCGAACGGTCATCCAGCGCTTACTTAAAATCCTTGAAATGGTGAAAAACAGCCCAACGTCGCGTATAGAGGATGAGACAGCGCTCGACGATAGGCTTTAGATCAGACTATCTATCGCCTTGCGTGATAGCTCGATCAGGCTATCGGGTGTCGGCAAAAATGGGATAAGTCCCGTACCGATCCCGCCCCACACACTCAAGACCGCCATCAATAAAATCAAGACGGTTGTCGTATCAAAGCGGAAGTGTTGCTGTGCTTTGGGCGCGTCGTAAAAGTACATCGTTGCGATCAGCCTGAAGTAATAAAAGATGGACACAAAGGCGATGAAAATTCCCAGCGCTGCTAGTGTGATCTGCCCCGCTTCAATGGCGCCGGTGAAGATATAGAATTTGCCCAGAAAGCCGATGGTTGATGGGAAGCCGGCGAGTGAGAGCATAAAGATGCTCATCATGGCCGCGAGGTAGGGATGGGTATAACCAAAGCCGCGAAAATCCTCAAATCCGAACTGTTTATGCTCATGTGCCGCGAGAAAGCTAAGCACCCCAAAAGCACCTACCGAGCTGATAAAGTAGCTGATCAAATAAAAGAGAATTGCTTCGGAGGCGTGGAGGTTGCCAAGTGCTATAGCATCCAACGCGATGAGCATATAGCCTGCATGGACTACCGAAGAGCCGGCGAGCATCCGCTTGATATTG
>DZBC01000108.1 GCA_022729835.1 Sulfuricurvum sp.
AGTGGCCGGATGTTCTGCGCGATTGGTGGCCGGATGCGCCGTTATATGCACCTTGGGAATCCAACCGGCAATGAAAAAGAGGGCAAAACGGTTGCCACGGCGCCATACCATGATGCCCGGAATGATCATTACAAAAGGCAGCAATGCCGCCGCGTATACGCCCAGCTCCATCACCAAATGATACGGCAGTACAAAGCTTGCCAGCGCAAGCACCCCATAGAGATACGCTGCACCATACAGCACGGTATCAAGGGTACGGTGGTAGCGGCGCGTCTGCAAAAATACACGCGCAAAAAGCGCCACAAAGGCCATATAACCACACATCAGCAGATTGTACATCTGTTCATTAAGTGCCATGGCATCACCCCAGATATAGAGCCGTGCATACCCAAAGATCGAGAAGTTGAGCAGCCCAAAAAGCAGAATATAGAGGGCGTAGTAGAGGTAGAGGCGTTGGCGCAGCAGATAATAAAATGAAAAGGCATAAAACGAGAGCAGTAGCATGGCGCCGAGCATCAGACTAAGAATCATACTTTGGCGCTGCTGGGCCTCGATAAAGGCGCGTTGGCTGTAGAGGTACAGAGGAATCTGCAGGGCATCCTTGCCTTCGATGCGCCAATAGAGCTCTTGGTGCGCTCCTGCCTCTAAAACATGGCTAAAGATGATACCACCGGCATGATAGGAGTGCTGTGCAAGCGGCACATGGTCGCCCCCGCGCTGGTGGGTGATGATGCGCCCCTCATCCAGCACATAAAAATCAACCGTATCGATCCAAGCAGTCTGAATCTTGTTAAAGAGCTGCTGTGTGGCACTAGAATGCAGGCGTAGGCGCAACCAATAGACCTGATCGGTAAAGTGAAAATAGAGGTAGGCGTTGGGATTGGGCATAAAAGCAGCGTCGCGCAGACGCAAGACGTCGCGTTCATCACTGATCAATATTTCGACCTCAGAGGCGAGTTGCGCTTGGTAAAAATCGGCGTCAAGCTCTAAGCCACCCCAAAGCGGCGCCCAAATCGCCAATAGCAGAAGCAAAAAACGCTGCATACGATTAATGATCACTAACCTGTTCAATCATTGCCTTGGCCTTCTCCAGCGCTTCTTCAGCCTTGCCGGAGACCAGCAACACCGCCATGCGTCGGCCTACGTGCGCTTCGGGTTTGCCAAAGATACGTACAAAACTTTCAGGGGTAAACAAAGCATCATCCACATTGATCATCGGATCATGCGCCTCGTTTTTAGCCTTGTACGCCGCGCTCGCCCCTTCGCTGTAAAAGCTAAAGCCCAGCGGCAAGCCCAAAACAGCCCTTACATGTAAGGCAAATTCGCTCTGGCTTTGGGTGATGAGCGTCACCATGCCCGTATCGTGCGGACGGGGTGATACTTCACTAAAATAGACCTCATCACCCTTCACAAACAGCTCCACCCCAAAGATCCCCCGACCGCCCAGACCGTCGGTGATCGTCTTGGCAATGGCGTGCGCACCCTGTAGCGCGGCAGGACTCATACGCATCGGCTGCCAGCTAAAGACGTAGTCGCCATCGCGCTGGATATGCCCGATGGGTTCACAAAAGACCGTCTCTACGCCGTTACGCGCCGTGAGCATCGTGATCTCGTAGTCAAAATCGATAAAGGCCTCGACGATCAGCTCGCTCGCATCACCCCGCGCCTCTTTGGCCATCTCCCAAGAACGCTCCAGATCCCCAGCAGCCCGCGCCACGCTCTGACCATGCCCCGAGCTGCTCATAACCGGCTTGATGACGCAGGGAAAGCCCATCGCTTCGGCCGCTTCGCTCAAACCTTCAAAAGTGCTCACAAAGCGGTATGGCCCGGTTTTAAGCCCCAGCTCCTCGGCGGCGAATTTGCGGATGTTTTTGCGGTTCATGGTTTTATTGACCGCTTCGGCGTTGGGGATAACACAAAAGCCCTCGGCTTCGGCAGCAAAGAGCGCAGAGATACTAATCGCCTCAATTTCAGGCAAAATATAGGTAGGACGCTCAGCGCGGATTAGATCGAGCAAGCCCTGCTCATCTTGCATGTTGATGGTGTAGCTGCGGTGCGCGACGTGCATGGCCGGAGCGTGCTCATAGCGATCCACAGCGATCACTTCAAGCCCAAGGCGCTGCGCCTCTATGGCAACTTCTTTGCCCAGTTCGCCCGAACCCAGCAACATGATTTTTGTAGCACTCTCTTGGAGCGGAGCGGTAAATTTCATGGTAAAAACCTTGTATGAGAAGTTTGTTATTGTAGCATTGTGGCCTTTGAAACTTGTGACACAGGCGGCCACTTCGACTGGATCTTTGATATCTGATACTACCGATGCACTCCCGATGCATCAAATTCTTACGGACTCTTTTAAGCCAAATCCTGCCGATTTGTCAAAGCTGCTTCATAGGACCTTTGGGAATAATACCGTCAAATACCCAAGGAGCATTGCATGCAAGCAGCAACCCATACCTCCGCAAAAATAGAGACGCTCCACGATCTCGCACTGCGCGCAGACTATTCCCTTCTCGAGGCGCTTCACGCAGATCCCGAAGCAACGCCCGATGGCGTCGATCATAGACCGCGTCAGGTTTTCAGCGGCCACTACGTCCCCGTTAATCCCACACCCATAGAAGCGCCGCACTACATCGCGCATAGCGAACGCTTATTCGCCGAACTGGGCCTCAGCGATACTCTGGCGACATCGGAAGATTTTATGCGGATGTTCTCGGGCGATACCTCGCAGCTCCCTAAACCGATGCGCCCTCTTGGATGGGCCTGCGGCTACGCACTCTCTATCTACGGAACCGAGTATTATGAGCAGTGCCCCTTTCGCACGGGCAACGGATATGGCGACGGCCGTGCCATCTCCATCTTCGAAGGGGTCTTCAACGCAGAGCGCATGGAGATGCAGCTCAAAGGCGGCGGCAAGACACCCTACTGTCGGGGTGCTGATGGGCGCGCGGTGCTGCGCTCAAGCATCCGAGAGTTTTTGGCGCAGGAGCATATGCACGCTTTGGGGGTGCCGACCTCACGATCCTTGAGCCTCTATGCCTCCAAAACCGAAACGGTAAGGCGGCCATGGTTTGCTAGCGGCTCTTACTCCAGAGATCCCGAAGTGATGATCGAAGAGGCAGTCGCCATTTCGACACGGGTAGCTCCCTCGTTTATTAGGGTGGGCCAGCTCGAACTCTTCGGCCGACGTGCCCGCAAGAACGAACACCCCAAAGCGACGGAGGAGCTTAAGCAACTGGTGCTGCACCTCATAGATCGGGAATACTCCGATTCTATTGACAAGACGCTCCCTCTGAGTGACAAGGTGATCTTGCTTGCAGAGGCGTTTGGGGATCGTCTCACTTCGCTGGTCGCAAATTGGATCCGCGTCGGCTACTGCCAGGGGAATTTCAACAGCGACAACAGTGCTGCGGGAGGCTTCACCCTTGATTATGGCCCCTTTGGGTTTATTGATCGGTTTGATCCCGGATACCAGCCTTGGACACTCGGCGGCGCACACTTTTCATTTCTAAACCAGCCTCGGGCGGCTGAGCGCAACTTTGAGATGTTTTGTGGGGCACTGTTGCCACTGCTGGAAAACGATGCGGCGGCGCGAAGCCGGATTGATACGATACGCCATGAATTTCCCCGAGTCATGCAAGATAAAATGATGAAGATGTGGGCATCAAAGCTTGGGTTACAGCGCTTTGATGCAACGCTGTTTAATGAACTGATGAAGCTGATGACGGAGACTTCTGTCGATTACACGATGTTTTTTCGAGAACTCTCAATGATTCCCGATGAAAGTTCTGCGCTCACCGAGAGCTTTTACGGTGACGATGCGGTTGACCCTGCACTGATGGAGCGCTGGAACGCGTGGCTAAAACGGTGGCGTTCTCTCATCGATGCACCTTCGGCAGAGTCACACGAGCAACGCTCCAAGCAGATGCAGCGCGTTAACCCGAAATATACACTTAGAGAGTGGTTTCTTGTCCCGGCTTATAAAGCAGCCGAAAAAGGGGAATACGACCCGATAAAAGCACTTCAAGCCGTGATGAACCGACCCTATGACGATCAACCCGGAGAGATTGCAGCGCACTACTACCGCAAGAAACCATCAGAGCTTTTTGCCATTGCCGGCATCTCCCATGTGAGCTGTTCGTCGTGATGTTGTGATTTTTATTGCTTTGAGAACTCATCTGCATCTAAGCAGCTTAATAGGCGAACGGGCATAATGGGAAGTCCGCGTAAAAGCAGACGTTTTGCAAGAGCTCTAATATAAAAATCCCATAAGCCAAAGCAAAGGCATCTAAAGCATCATCTGACACAAATCATAAAACTTCCCCCGCTCACAGCAACATCCCCATCGGGAGAGCTACCAAATCATCACTAAACTCCACCACCATCTCTCCGTTGTAGAACACGATACCAAGATACTTTTTGTTATCCCTGTTTTGTAGGTCTATGATATGCTTGAAGTCCTCTTTTTTGACACTGCTGCTCTGCTTTACCTCTATGGCCAATATCTGATTGTCTACTTCGATGATAAAGTCGATCTCTTTTTTATCATTGGTTCTATAGTGAAACATCTGGGATGATTTTTGCAGATAGGAGAGGTGCTTTTGTAGTTCACCAAACACAAAGGTCTCAAAAACCTGTCCGCTGTAAGCAGAGGCCAGAAGTTGCTCTTTTGAATTGATTCGAAGAATACTGCACAACACGCCGGTATCGTTAAAAAAGACTTTGGGGGATTTAACAAACTGTTTGCCGATATTGGCAAAGTAGGGCTTTAAGAGCGTTGCTTGGTAGATGCGCGTGAGAATGGAGAGATAGTTTTCGGTAGTGATATCTTTGATCCCTATGTCATTGCTGAGGCTCGATTTATTCAGCAGCGTCGCACTTCTTGAAGCTAAGATGTTGACAAATTTAATGAAGCTATCGATATCACGAATATCGGCCAAATCCCTTGCATCTCTCTCAATGTAGGTTGCTACATACGATTTAAACCATAACTCTTTGGCGAATCCTTCAAGCGCTAAAATCTCAGGATACCCTCCCTCTAGGATATGCTTGATGACTTCATCGTCATACTCTCTTTTTGGAAGTTTAAACGCTCTGTTTAGGAGCTTTTCGATGATATTTTCATCCGATTTGTCGTTTTTCTCTTTTGCGCTCAGCGGATGAAGCCTCAGGGTGCAGAGTCTTCCGGCGAGGGTATCTTTGCTCTCTTTGTGATCAAGCACATTGGAGCTGCCGGTAAGCAAAAAGGCGCCGTTGGCTCGATTTGAGTCCACATGCATCTTGATGTATTCGAGTAGTGTCGGTACTTTTTGGATCTCATCAAGACAAATGGGAAGATCAAGATTTTTCAAAAAGCCTTTTGGATTCTCTTTGGCATAAAGCCTTAGCTCTCCGTCATCAAATGTGACGTAGTTTTTAAAATTTTCAAGTGCAAGCGTTGATTTACCCACTTGCCTGGCGCCATTGAGCAGTACCACAGGGAACGTTTTAAGAGCGATATGTAGGATACTTTCCAATGTTCTTTTTTTCATATTGCCCCTTTAAAGATATAATATTTACCATTATAGTATGTAAATTATAAACATAGGTATGCAAGATGTGAGCTTAAATCGGATGTAAAAGCGGTGCTGGCCGTTATCTTCGTGTGCTTGCTTGAATAAAAATGTACTTTATGACCACGGAAGGTTCTATTGCGATGTGTGCGACACTTTTGTCAAAATCGGTCAAGAACTCGCCAAAAAGGAGTACCTCCTTATTACCAGAGGCAACGGGTTAAAGATTATTGGCGGCTATAGTATTCTTTTTACCGATGCACCCATACAATGACCAGACCTTTAGGCCAGCGGCAGTGTTACCTCAAAAACGGCGCCACCATCCTCGTTGTAGGCCCGAATCTCGCCCTCGTGCTCGCGGATGATCTTCTGCGCGATATTGAGCCCAATACCGATACCGCCATGGGTTTTGCCCGAGACAAAAGGGTCGAAGAGGCAATCAATCATCTTTGCGTCGATCCCCCCGCCATTGTCTTTAAAGCGCACCGTCACCTGAGCATCCGATGAGCTACATGTAATCTCAAGCAGATTGGTTTCAAAATCCCCGCGTTGCTCCAGCAAATCGAGTGCATTGTTGATGATAATAATCCAGACCTGCTCAAGCCGCTGGTGTTGCGCATTCACTTCAATCACACACCGCGAACGCGATATCGACGGATAAAAAACCTCTCCTTGCATCTTAATCTGCACGATATGCTTGATGCGATTGTAGCCCATGACGAGCGCAGTCACAAGGGTTTCAAAGAGGTTAAGGCGTGCCTTGGCTTCACCACTACTGCTGGCAACTTCACGCATAGAAGAGACGATATTTTCGATGCGCATCACCCCCTCAAGTATCTGGCGATGGCAACGTTCGACTCCGCTTTTGCATTCGGCATTGTCAATATCGCCCAGTTCCAGTGCAAGCATTTCGGCGTTACCTTTGATATAGGTGAGCGGCGTGTTGATCTCATGCGTGATGCCGGCAGCCAGCTTCCCGATCGCTGCAAATTTGGCATCGTTTAGCCGCTCCTCGGAGTGCTTCTTCTCGAGGGCATACTTTTGCATCATCTCCTCTTCGACCCGCTGTTGCAGGTATATCTCCCGATTTTCATGATGCGTCACATCGATAATGACCCCCACAATCCCCTTGAATTGCCTTTCATGATTGATGGCCACCTTGTGAAACTCCAAAAATCGCTGCTTGTTCTTATAGGTATAATGCTCACCATAGTGCTGATAGGGTTCAAGTCGCATCATCAAGTCGGCGCGGTTGATCGACTCCGCAATCTCACCGCGATGAATCTCATCGACACATTTTCCAATGACTTCACTCTTTTTGAGTTCAAGCAAATCCAGAAATGCGCCATTGCATTCACGGTAGCGCAGATGCTCATCTTTGACATAGATCGGCACGGGCGCAATATTGATCATACTGCGCAAAAAGATGATGCCCTCTTGCAGCTCACGGTTGAGCAGGTCTTCGCCCAAGTTTGCCTGGCCTATGATGCGCGCCGCGCGGGGAGCGCTCTCAGATTCAATTAGACATC
>DZBC01000109.1 GCA_022729835.1 Sulfuricurvum sp.
CAACTTCGATCGAGGATTTGGAGTAAAATGTTAGGTTATGCAAGAAGTCTATTATGTCCCATCAGGTATACAAGATCGCATCTCTTTTTATTATCTTGAAACGATAGAAGAGGATCCAAACTATGTAAGAACCAGATATGTTTCGTTTGATATGAATAATGGGTCTACGGTTGAACATAACAATTACTGGATATGCAAACACAATGAACAGAACATGACATGTCCGGAATTGGGGCCGTTAATATAATGGACCTAAAGTGCCTTTTCCTCATTTTAAATTACGGTGACAGGATATCTATTATTCTCCGCTCAAGCGCTTACATGTAAACATTATTTCGTCATCATAAATTAGTGCTGCATCCCTTTATTGGTGGCAGCTTTATCTACGGTGCTCCAGCAATCTTTTGCCATGTACTATAGCTACAATCAAGATAGTATCGGTGAGCCGTTTGTAGATCAACCGATAGCTATAGACAAAAAGTTCGCGTATATCGGTATCACCGATCTCGGGTACAGTCCGACTTAGCTCAGGAAAATCAACGAGCAGTTCTGCTTTTTCAAATAGCTTTGTCACTACTGCTTGAGCATAGACCGTAGAGTCTTTTTCGATGTATTGCGCAATAGAGTCGATATCTTCGAGGGCTGCTTCCGACCAAACTAGCTTAAAAGCCACTTTTGCATCCGTTCTTTTGCTCTATGATGCGCGGTTTTCTCCCCTTTTTGGGCGCGCTCTAAGCCTTTTTGAACTTTTTCAATCACATAAAGATGGTACTGAATATCTTCAATGCTGCAGTCATCGGGAAGCTGTTGAATCATCTTTTGTGCTTCAAGTTTTGCGGCAAGCATGAGTACTCCTTGGACGCGATAGGTGTAGGGGTATTATACCGCCATTACAGGTTCAACTTTTTGGTGTATCGGTTGAAATCATGAGTCAAGTAGTGATACGAAACGGATGCAAAACTCTTTTAGGGCTTACATGTAAGCCCTAAAAATTATCTTTTGCCTTTTCCGTCTCCGCGATTTTGGGCGGCGTTTTGTCCGCCTTGAGCGTTTTGCGGATACTCGTCGGATGTTTTGCAGTAGGTTTCTCCGAGTACGCAGCACCCTTCGCTCACGCCGATGCCTTTGAGTGCGCTGTCAAAGGCCCAGTAGTGGTTGTAGCTGCCGCTGCGCAGGTTTTCAAAAACGGCTACCAGATCATCGGCGCCCTCTGCGGTGAGAATATCTTTATCAAGGTCGTTGATGTCGGTTACTTCGACCATACAGCCCACTTCCAGCGCATCTTGAAGCGATGCGCTTCCTTTTGTATAGAGTGCGTCGTAGAGTTCTCCCACTTCAGGGATGCTGTAGAGGCCACTGTTGTACGCTTGAAGCGCCGTAGCGTCATAGCCGCCGCTGTAGTCTTCTAGGTTTAGGATGTTCAGATCATACGCTGCAATCAGCGTTTCAACCATGCTTTGATGTTTGGATTCAGAGCGTGTAGCGATATTTTCAAGCGTTTGATGCGGGGTGAGTGCGTGAAGCGCAAGGTAGATATCTTTGGCCAACTTCTCTTCATTCCACATAAAAGCCAGCGTGTAGCGCTGTGTGTCGCTTAGTGTACTTTCGCCCATAGCAGGGAGCTGCAGACTGGCTTGATCGTTTTGGCCTTGAGCACCTTGGGGCTGATTGCGGCCTTGGTTATTGCTGTAACCTTGGAGTTGCATCGCGACCAAGGCAGAGAGTGAGAGGGTAAGAAGCGTTTTCATCGTGGATCCTTTATTTGGGTTTTTGATAAAGGCATGATGACGAAGGAGTGTTAGCGCTGCGTTAGCGTCACACTTTTTTGCTTAGTGCATCGATATGTGCAGTATCCCCGATCACAACCAGCAAGTCACCGCGCTCTAGTGCCCTATCTTCAAGGGTGGTATACCAGATACCGCTGTGCTTGTAGGCGATAGGCTTGACTTTGTACTGGAGCTCAAAACGATCAGAGAGCAGTGACTCCCCGAGCAAAAAAGGCGGTACAAGCATTTTGGCAATCTTCATCGTAATGGAGAGGTCGATGGTTTCATAATGGACGTTTTCGGCCAGTTTTTTGACAATTCGCTTGGCAGTCTCTTTTTCGGGATAGACCACCCGCGCAGCCCCCAGTTTGGAGAGAATTTGGCCATGAATCACCGTGATGGCTTTGGCAATAACTATGTCAACACCCAGCTCTTTGAGTGCCATAACGGTGAGGATGCTCGCTTCGATGTGGGTGCCGATGCTCACAATGGCGACGTCCACATGCGCAATCCCCGCTTCACGCAAAGCGATCATATCGGTCGAATCAAGCGTGATGGCGTCAATGACATATTCGTTGATTTCTCTGAGCGCCTCTTCGCTACGGTCGATGGCAATAACGTTAAGCCCCTGCTGGGCCAATCCTTTGGCGACGTGAAAGCCAAATTTTCCGAGTCCGATGACAGCGTATGTTTTCATATAATGACCTTTCCTTCGATATATTTGATGCGACTTTGCGTCGCTTTGTGTACGATGGCGACCGTAAAGGCGAAGACGCCGATACGCCCTAGAAACATCAAAATAATGATGTTGAGTTTGCCGATATCGCTAAAACGTGCGCTGTAGCTCAGCACGTCACCGTTGCCCATAGAGACCCCCACTGTGCTAAAGGCGGAGCAGACCTCAAAGAGCATCGGCAAAAAAGGCAGACGCTCGATTTCGCTGAGCAAGATGGCCGAAGCCGTGACGTAAAACGTAGCGATAAAGATAATAGCGTAGGATTTGTTGATCTGATAGGCGGGGATAGTGCGTTTGAAGATATGGGCATTGCTCTCGCCGCGCATGGTGTACCACACCCCGATCAAGGCCAGTGCCACGGCGGTAAGCTTGATCCCTCCCGCCGTGCCACCTGGGGCGCCGCCGACCATCATAAAAAAAGTCGAGAAAAAGAGGCTGGCATCAGAAAAGGAGGAGAGATCGACGGTATTGAATCCAGCGGTGCGGAAATTCACCGATGTAAACCATGCTGCGGTGATCTTCTCACTCCAATGCATCTGTCCAAGTGCGCCGTTCCACTCCAAGGAGAGCAGTAGTAATACACCCAAAAGCAGCAGCGCCACGCTCATCACCAGTACGATTTTGGTGTGGGTCGAGAGGCGCAGGATTTCGCGACGGCGGTAGTAGTAGAGCTCGATGAGCACCAGATAGCCAAGGCCCCCGAGGATGATGAGCAGCGGTATGGTCAGATTGATCGTCACATCGCTGCGATAGCCCATCATACTGTCACTAAAGAGCGAAAAGCCTGCATTGTTAAAAGCAGAGATGGCATGAAAAAGCCCAAACCACAGTGCGTCATCTAGGGGCATATCGACAAAAAACCGTACACTAAGGACAATGAAGCCGATTAGCTCAATCACAAAAATCGAGCCAAAAACGATCTTCACAAAGCGTATTAAACCTTCCATACCCGAGTAGTTGAGTGATTCTTGCAAAATAAGACGGTCACGGTGGTCGAGCTTTTGACGACGTATAACGGTCATAAAGGTGATGGCGGTCATGTACCCAAGACCGCCGATTTGGATGAGCATCATGATGACACCCTGCCCAAACGTCGTAAAATCAGCGCCCGTCTCCTTAACGATCAACCCCGTGACACAGACGGAAGAGACGGAGGTGAAGAGTGCGTCGATCCAGCGAAGGCTGCCGTTATGGGAGATGGGAAGCATAAGCAAAATTGCGCCGATAAGGATCAAGACGGCAAAACTGACCATGATCACCTTGATCTCTTGGGTGTGTATTGCGTGCTGTGGGGTTTTGACACTACTCATAATACTCCTTCGTGGTGGCAGCAGAAGCGATAACCGATCCCCAGCTCCGTCTGAATGTAGCGCGGACGGGCGGTATCGGTTTCGATCTTTTTGCGTAGTGTGTTGATATAGGAGCGTAGATACTGCATCTCTTGTTGATAGCCTATTCCCCAGACCTGCTTTAGTATATGCTGATGTGTCAATACTTGATCGGGGTGCGACATAAATAGACGCATCAGGTTGAATTCGATTGGTGTGAGTTTGATGGGCATCTCCTCAAGCATGAAGCGATGGCGCTCAAGATCGAGTATGAGACCGTTACATGTAAGCACCTCGGAGTCGTCGCCCACCATCGAAGCGCGGCGTTGCGCACGCCGCACACGGGCCATCAACTCAACAAGAGAAAAGGGCTTGGTGACATAATCATCTGCGCCCAGATCAAGCGCGGCGACGATCTCTCGCTCTTCGCGGCGGGCCGAAACCACGATGATTGGTGTTTGTAGCGAGCGGCGCAGATGGGGAATGAAGCTTTTGCCATCACCATCAGGTAGCCCCAAATCGAGCAAGATCAGTTGAGGAGTATGGGTTTGAAGCTGAAGTCGGGCCTCTTTAAGCGTTGAGACATGCAGGGTTTGGTAGTGGTGCTGCTTGAGCGAGCGCTCCAGCAAAGCGGCGATGGCCGCGTCATCTTCGATGATGAGGATTAGGTCGCTCATGGGCGCTCTTTGAGGTCAGGAGGTTGACGTCGGATGGGGAAGATAACTTCAAAGCAGATTCCTTGCGGATCGTTGTAGGCGCGAATTGTGCCGTGATGGGCTTGCGCGATCTCTTTGCAAATTGAAAGTCCTATGCCACTACCGTGGATGTCGGCACTGTGCTCCAACCGATAAAAACGATCAAAGATACTAGAGAGTTCCGCTGAAGAGATCGGTTTGCTGGCGTTGCACAGCGTCAAAACAACGTCATGAGCCGATGACGCGACACGTAGAGTGATGGGTGTATCGGCTTGGGTATATTTTAGCGCATTGTCGATCAGATTGACCATGAGACGCACCAGTAGCCCAGCATCGCCCCAAAAGAGCTTGAGATTGGCATCCACGTGAATGTGCAGCCGTTGTTGCAGGTCGGGAGGTGAAAACTCCTGCAGTGCCACGCCGATGAGGTCTTCAAAATCGCACCACTCGTATTTGAGGGCGTTTTGGGCGTGTTGGAGGCGGGTACTGTCAAGCAATGTGGCGATCAGCCGATCCATACGCTGTGCCGACATCTGGATTTGCAGGGCGATGTCGTGTTGCGCCTCTATATCGTGCGCGCTCTTTTGCATCAGCAGCGAAGCGTTACCGATGATGGAGGCGAGCGGGGTTTTGAGGTCGTGTGAGAGGGTGCGCAGTAGGGTCTGCTTGATTTCGTTGGCATGAATCCGCTTGGCCTGCAGGGTTGTGAACGTCGAAACTGTACTGCGGCGGAACATAGAGCAGATCAAAGAGGATGACCGTAGCGGTGGTGATGATCATCGTCGCACTCATAACACCGCGCAATGCAATGATGATCACCGGCAACAGGTGAATAAGGGCGATGTTGATCAGTTCGAGTTGTGTTTTGAAAAGTTGACTTATGGCGGTAATGAGCACCAGAAGCACTAAAGCAAGAAAGGTAGTTTGGTGAAACATACGATCCTAGTTTTTGGTGTTGTTAAAAGCGAGTTTGACCAGTATGATGATTACCAAAATTACCAAAATAAACACTTCAAGGCCCAATTCCCATGTAGCACTCATTGATCGCCTTTATGTGAGATTGATGGCGAGATGGTAGCGTCAAAGGGATCAAGACGGCATCAAAAAGAGTGTGAAAGTATGACAGAGGCGCTGTGTTTGCTTTGGGTGGCGCTGAGCCCTAGAGCGTAAGAGAGATGAAGGGTGTACCCCGCACCCATACTCCATGAGGCCTCAAGAGCCGAGGCCTGCAGCGCCTCTTCGCCTTCGTAGATACTCTCTTGGGCGCTGTATTTGGCACTGGCGAAGAGGCTATCATGAAGCCAGAGGCCGTATCCTGCGCTTAGAGAGGCGCTGTTTTGGAAGCGAGTGGCCTCAAAGTCCGCATCGCCGATGAGGGTGTAGCCAAGCGTCGTAAAAGCCATGCCCGCTTCTTGTACCCAATAGGCGCTCACGCCTCCCGTATAGTCGGTAGCCGCGTTTTGAGTATCGTAAGTGGGCAGATGAAGGGCGATAAAAGGCTCTAACGTGAGGGCATGGGCGGGATGCAGCGCATAAGAAAGTGAAAGCGCGGTATCGGCCCATCCGCTTTGATCCTCTTGGGTATAGAGCGCCGCGTCGATTTGGCAGCGCAGTGCATTTTGGGTATAAGAGAGGCCTAGGGTAAGGTAGCTGCTTTGCACGGCGGCTTGGGTGTTTTGATCGTGTTCGCTGTAAAGCGCCCCCACCGAGAGGGTGAAGCGCTTGGGGGTGTAGAGCGACGTCACGGTGCATCCCGTATGATCGACCAGATCGCTAAAGGGGGTGGCGGCACAGCGATCAAACGCATCTTCGACACCGTCAAAGTCGCTGTCGCTATAAGCCCAAAGCAGCGACGGTGCGAGCAACAGTACAAAGCGCCGCACGATCAGTGTTTCGGACCCGGATTGAGCGGTTTTTGGCTCTGCGGCGCGGCCTGATTTTTGCCCTTTTGAAGCTGTTGGCCCGGGCCGTTTGCGCCGCGTTGCAGCATCGGCGCATCAGGGTTTTGATGCCCTTGTCGCAGTGATGAGAGCGCCGCTTCGCGCTCTGCAGCGTTCATACCGGCGATGCGTGTTTTGATGGCGTTCATCAACTCAAAGCGCTCTTGCGGCGGTGCGTCGGCGAGTGCTTCGATCTGTGCGTCGATGCTGGGTTCTGCCCCATAAAGCTGTAGGGCAAGCAGCGCTAAAAGAATTGGTTTCATGGCTACTCCTTTTATCGAATCGTTACATGTAAACGTTAGCGCCGTGTTAGCGCCGGATGCAATTATAGTGATTAGATTCGTAAAAATGAAGGAGCGGTTCAGGTATAAATCGAATGGTTGGGGATATAATTTAGCCTTATCTCGTTTTTGGTTGATCTCATGAAACTTTGGCATCTCTGCATCCCCTGTATCTTATCGGCGACGCTCTTTGCGGATGCGCCGCACTACACGCTCGGATACGGATGGTCGTTACATGAGTCGCTCACGCTCGGAGGGTGCAAAAAACGCACCCATCCGGCCACCCGTGACGTTTTGATCCGGCCACCCA
>DZBC01000110.1 GCA_022729835.1 Sulfuricurvum sp.
ACTTCATGCACCTGCAGCTTAGCCCGTAACATATTGACCGATTCGGCCATCGGTTCGTCGAAAAGCCCAATCATCACATGGGCGCGGAGCTTTTTTTTGTTGATCATCAAGATAAAATCTCTGGAAAATTCCGGATAATAGGCCAAACGCGAACCTGGCTTGATGGTGATGTAGACCTTGGTGGTATCGGCATTAGCACCGATAGAGATATCGGCATCGGCAAAAGGAGTGCTACCGCTTTGGGAGTAGATTTCGATCTCATAAGCCTGACGCATCTCAAAATGTTCGTTGAGCAGTTCGCCGGCATGAGATAACTCATGCAGATCGTCATGGTTCATCTCCTCCCACTCGGTACCGTCTGAGGTAACCAAACGGGTAAAGGTCTGCACGCTTAATAAGGAAAAATCGAGTTGGTTGGGAGGAATTCCATGGCTGCTTGCGATGCGCAACAGCTCTTTGGCGACATTGTCAGTACGCACAACAACAGGTTGAATAATCTTGCGTTCAACAGTGCCGCTTGCGTCTTTTGTGCTCTCCACGGGATTGCCTCATAAAGTGAATGTTATATTTTAATCGGCAATCGGTTAAAATTTCGTAAAAAGCGCCTTCTACATGTTTAAATCCATTTTTACCAACGCTGCAGGTATCCTTTTCTCCCGCGTACTGGGCTTTGCACGCGATGTGATGATGGCTTCGCAACTTGGCGCATCGATCTACAGCGACATCTTTTTTATCGCCTTCAAGCTGCCCAATCTCTTTCGGCGCATCTTTGCCGAGGGGGCTTTTACACAGGCCTTTTTACCTTCTTTCACCCGTTCCAAGCACAAAGCGGTCTTTTCAGTCACGGTGTTTGCCCTTTTTCTTGGTGTCATTGTGTTGATGTGCCTACTTGTCACCTTTTTTCCACACATCAGCGCTCAGGCAATCGCGCTGGGCTACGATGAGGTGCAAATCGAGCTGGCCGCACCTTATGTAGCGATCAACTTCTGGTATCTGCCACTGATCTTTGCCGTCACTTTTTTGGGTACCTTGTTGCAATACCGTGGCCACTTTGCCACCACCGCCTATGCCACAGGCCTGCTCAATGTCGTGATGATCCTTGCTTTATGGCTTGCGCGCGATTTGGATGATGCAACAATGGTAGAGTATCTCAGCTATGGCGTGGTCCTTGGCGGCGTCGCGCAGTTGCTTGTGCATCTTTTTGTACTTTATCGGCTCAAGCTCCATCCGCTGCTGCTTGGCGGCGTGCGCTATTTTAGGCGCAAAGCGCCGCGTATCCGTGAAGAGCGCCAGCGTTTTTACCAACAGTTTTTTCCCGCCGTCTGGGGCAACTCGAGTGCGCAGTTTTCGGCTTTTCTCGATACTTGGTTGGCCAGCTTTCTCGCCGCCGGAGCTGTGAGCTACCTCTACTACGCCAACCGTGTCTTTCAGCTCCCTTTGGCGCTTTTCGCTATCGCCACCTCTATCGCGCTCTTTCCCAAAGTCTCGCGCCACCTCAAGCATGGCGACGAAGCCAAAGCACGCGATATGCTGCGCCGCGCATTCTGGTTTCTCGCCTTTTTGCTCACCGCGAGCACCATCGGTGGGATCATCCTAGCCCCTGAGATCACCGCGCTGCTTTTTGAGCGCGGCGCCTTTACATGTAACGATACGGCGCAGACCGCGCTGGTGCTGCAGATGTACCTCGCAGGGCTGCTGCCTTTTGGTCTTTCCAAACTCTTTTCGCTCTGGCTCTACGCACAGCAGCGCCAGAGCGAAGCCGCCACAATCGCCACATGGATGCTGGGCACAAATATACTTTTTTCGCTCGCACTCATCACACCGATGGGCGCCGCCGGACTCGCACTGGCCACTTCACTTAGCGGTATCATCGGCTTTATCGCTACCGTTCGCGCCTTTGGTTACCGATATTTCTTGGAGATAATCACACACCGATTTAGCCTCTACTGGTTGTTGGGCACAGTACTCTTCACGGCACTTCTGCTGCTACTCAAGGATGTATTACACTGACATCATCGGCGCATATACATCAGCAAAATTAAAATTCCCAAGCTCACCAGCCACCCCAAAACATAGACAATCTGCGCATGTTGCGCTTTCCCTTTTTCCACATAGGTGCGCGGACGAATGCCTTTGATGTCGAACACAATTTTGCTGGCCAGATTGACGCTAACGACATTGACAAGCAGCAACAAACCCGCACCCGTAGCAAGTGTCGTATTCCCCGAGCCCAACATCAATCCCATGGTTGCTGCCGGCGGCAACAAAGCTACAGCAACCATCACCCCAACCAAGACACTTGAAAGCCCCGTCGTCAAAGAGAGCGCCGCCGCCGCGCCCGATGCCAGAGCCAAAACTGCCGAATCAAGACCCACATGTGTCCTAGACATCAGCTCATGACTGTTTATATCCACAGGCCAAAAGATCCCCAAAACGGCGCAGACCGCAACGCTTAAAAAAATGCCGACACCAAGCGTCTGCAACGATTTACGAATGAGGGATAAATCGCCAATCGCAGAACCCAGACTAAGTGCAAGATTGGGGGCGAGTAAAGGGGCGATCACCATAGCTCCAATCACTACGGCGATGTTGTTTTTCATCAGCCCTACCGCCGCCACCAGTGCGGCCAACGCTACCAAGACGATAAAATTAACATCCAGCCGAGCGCCTTTTTCCACGCCCTCATAAAGAGACTCACGCGCTGCGGTTGCAGCCTGTTCTTGCCGACGATTTTTCTCTTCGGGTGCAGGCAGAGACATCTCCACAGCCAATACAACCACACGGGCGGCTGGCTGCGCACCCAGAATATTTTGCAAACTATCAAGCACTGTCTGAAGTTTCTCATCGCTAAGCAGCATCCACATCTGCTGCATACGGTCTTCACCTACAACGCCCAGCCGAAAATCCTGCACCTTTACTTTATCCGCAATCGCCGACACAGTGGATGCGCTGCTCGCCTCTGCGATAATTTCAATATATTTCATTTTCTATTCCTCTGAATGCTCCACTATAGCGACTATCCGTTTAAAGAGATGCGAAGTTTTTGGCATACTGTCACTTGGCACTATAGCGACAAGGAAATGGTATGAACGCTTTGATTGTTCTAATATTTTTGTTGGGATGTGTAGCGGCGGAAGAGACGGTTCCCAATATCGAAGCGTTGATTGCCCAAAATCAAAAAAAGCTCTACCACTCCATCGATGACATGAATGACACCGACGCTAGATACACGGTCAAAAAGATACTCACAGGTCTTTTCGGCCTCAAGCCCTACAATGAAAACTATCTGCTTCCCTTCGCATATCGCGAGGGACACTACACCTCCTACACCCCCAGCGACAAATACACCAACATCGAAGCCGAAATGCAGATCAGCTTGCAATATGACCTCTACACCGATCTTTTTGGGTTAGATGAAGTCTACTCTCTGGCCTTTACCCAAAAATCCATGTGGCAGATCTATGAAAAATCCTCCCCGTTTCGAGAAACCAATTACCATCCCGAATTTCTGATCAGCTTTCCGCTCTATCACGCCTCGGATATTTTGAGCCTGAAAATGTTTCAGGTTTCGCTCGCCCACCAATCTAACGGTCAGGGCAACGTCACCAAGCTCGACTACAATCTCAGCACGATTGAAAATATAAGCCAAAAAAGCTGGATCGAAAACCGCTCCCGCTCATGGAACTACACAACAGGCATGCTGGTTATGCAACACCGCGCGCTCTTTCTCGCACTCAAAGGATGGTACCGCTTGGATGACGGCACGGAAGATGATAATGCCGACCTGCTCAAATATATGGGGCACGGTGAGGTATCGCTACTGGTGCCATATGGAAAAGGATTGTACAAAACACGCTTTCGGCGCAATTTCCAAACCGGTTACGGTCTACTGGAGGGCTCGTTCTCCTATCCGATGGCCAATCATGACAACGTCTACATCTATGCCAAAATCTTCAGCGGATACGGCGAAACGCTCATTGATTACGACCAGTACGTCACGAAGTTCTCTATCGGGTTTAGTTTTTCTAGGTAAGACACCGCCGCCTTTGGCTATAATCCCGGTTTCATTCGGCTTTTGTTGGCTGCCTAATATGGAGTTATTACATGCGACTTTTTGATTCCAAAACCAAAACCAAGCGCGAATTCACCCCCCAAAATCCGCCACGCGTCACCCTCTATGTCTGCGGCCCCACCGTCTACGACGACGCCCATCTAGGACACGCCAAGAGCGCTCTGGTCTTTGATCTGCTCGCACGCGTACTGCGCGCCAACGGGTATGCACTGACCTACGCCAAAAACATTACCGATATTGACGACAAGATCATCAACAAAGCTACGCAAACAGGTGAGCCCATCGCTGATCTCACCGCACGCTATACCGAGGACTACCACCGCGACATGGACGCGCTGGGCGTCATGCGACCCGACATCGAACCGCGCGCAACCGAATCGATCGAGTCGATGTTACAGATGATAGATGCGCTCATCGCCTCAGGCCACGCCTACGCGACGCCGCAGGGAGACGTCTATTTTGATACCAAAAGCGATAGTGCGTATTTAAGTCTTTCTGGACGCAAACAAGAGGAGAGCGACACACAAAGCCGCGTCGAATCCAGCGCGCACAAGAAGCAAAGCGCCGATTTTGCTCTTTGGAAAGCGCTGCGCGAGGGCGGCGACACCTTTGATTCGCCCTATGGCGCAGGGCGTCCCGGATGGCATCTGGAGTGCTCGGCAATGATTCAAAAACACCTTACATGTAAGGGTGATACCTTTGGTGTGGATATCCACGGCGGCGGCGCGGATCTGCTCTTTCCGCATCATGAAAACGAAGCGGCGCAGACCCGCTGCGCACTCGGTCACGAGCTGGCCAATTTCTGGGTTCACAACGGTTTTGTCACCATTGACGGCGAGAAGATGTCCAAGAGTTTGGGAAACAGCTTCTTTCTCAAAGATGCCCTCAAGCACTATCAGGGCGAAGTGCTACGCTTTTATCTACTTGGTGTTCACTACCGCGCCAATTTCAACTTTAGCGAAGAGGATCTCCTCGCCTCCAAACGCCGACTCGACAAGCTTTACCGCCTCAAAAAGCGGCTTTTTGGCCTCACATGCGGCGATATCAAAACGCCCTTTCAAGCTCAACTGCTCGAAGCGTTGGATGATGATCTGAATGTCTCGGTCGCCTACGCACTTATCGATGCGATGATCACCTATGCCAACGAAGGACTCGATCTCAACCCCAAAGACAAAGTATTGCGCGAAGCAACCCTCGCCAATCTTACTTTTGTTGAGTCACTGCTGGGATTTGGCACTCAACATCCGTTTGCATACTTTCAGTTCGGTATCGACGAAGCGACCAAAGCGCATATTGATACGCTCATCGAAGAGCGCAACGAAGCCAAGAGAGCAAAAGCCTTCGAGCGATCCGATGCAATCCGCGCCGAAATAAGCGCACTGGGCATCTCACTCATGGACACACCGCAGGGCACTTTTTGGGAGCGAAAGGAGTAGCGACATGCCCATCAAGCAGACCATACTGGTTGTTGATGACGTTCCAGAAAACCTCAAGCTCATCTCGGCTGTCTTACAAGATGCCGGCTATACCACCATGATTGCTCCAGACGGTCAAAGCGCATTGGAGCTCGCCAATACCCACCACTTCGATATGATCATGCTCGACATCATGATGCCGGGCATGAGCGGTCTGGAAACTTGTCGTCACCTCAAAGTCGATCCCCAAACTGCATCCATCCCCGTTATCTTTCTTACAGCGGGCGACGCCAAAGAGCTGCTCTCCAAAGCCTACCGTGTAGGCGCGGTGGACTACATCAAAAAACCGTTTTTCAAAGAGGAACTGCTCGCGCGCGTCGGACTGCACTTACAGCTTCAAGACTACAAACAAAACCTCGAAGGGAAAGTAGCGCAGAGCATCAAGGAGATGGAGCAAACACAAGTACATCTGATGTACATGCTCGGCGGTGTAGCAGAGGGGCACTCAATCGAAACCCACTTACATGTAAAGCGTGTAGCAGAGTTTACCTATCTTTTGGCCAAGCTTTACGGCATGGAAGAGAGCGAAGCGCGTATGCTCAAAGACGCCTCATCCCTGCACGATCTGGGAAAACTCGGTATCTCTGACAAGATTTTACACAAAGAGGATCGGCTCGACACGCGTGAACTCAAAGAAATGCGTAAACATGCTCATCTTGGTGCCAAAATGCTGGGCAACACCGCACTGCCGCTACTGCGCATGGCCTCCATCGTCTGCAAACAACATCATGAAAAATATGACGGTAGCGGCTACCCAGAAAAACGCTCAGGCGAGCAGATTCACCTTTACGCACGCATCGTCAGCATCGCCGACGTCTTTGATGCCCTGCTCTTTCCCCGCTCCTACAAACGCGCATGGGATATTGACGAGGTTGTAGCCTATCTTCGTAACAATCGAGGTAGCCATTTTGATCCGCAGCTCATCGATCTTGTGCTGGAACATCTCGACGATTTTCTGCTTATCTGTAAACGAGAACGTTTAATGCTTTCTAACCAAGCACAAAAAAAGATGGGTATTTTCGCACTTTTCAAACGCCTTATCGTCGCCAAATAATGGCACATTACGAAGCAATATGCGGCTTCTAGTGCTCGTGATGATGGTCTGTGTGCTCATGATGGTGTCCGCCGTTTGAATGTTTGTGCCCCTTTTCGAGATACTCGATCATATTGAGCGGTGTCACTTCTACCGATTCGCCCTGGTTTAGTTTGCTCAGAGCGTCTTGAAACAGTATACGTCCCTCTCCCGCGTGATACACCTTGATCCCCGAGCGCTGCAGCAGCAAGTAGGGGTTGGAGCCCATCTGGGTAAAGAGTACGCGCGTTACCCCCTGACGCTGTAAGTGCGTCACTACGTCGCGCCCACTGCCGGTGTCATTGCGCCAGAAGGTGTGTGCGCCCTCGTCACTTACCAGAGCAAACCATTTAGCCTTGCCAAAGAGCGGTGCATTGCATATAACGGCGCATCCGGCCACCAATCGCGCAGAACATCCGGCCACTTG
>DZBC01000111.1 GCA_022729835.1 Sulfuricurvum sp.
GGATGAGGGATTTGACGGTCATTCGCCCTCTCACTACTACCGCATGGAAGATGGGTACCGCTTTGGGATTATCGAGCCGCACAAAGACGATTTTTGCACTACATGTAACCGCATCCGCCTCACCGCAGAGGGGCAGCTCATCCCTTGCCTTTACTTTGACGAGGCGATGAGCATTCGTGACGCGGTGCGCCGGGGCGACATCAAAGAGGCAGCGGCGGTTCTGCGCGAAGTGGTGCGCATCAAGCCCGAGAAGAACCGCTGGGGCGAAGATGACGAGCGCTCCACACGTGCCTTTTACGAGACGGGCGGCTGATGCTCTATCTGGTCGAACACTTTTACTCGATTCAAGGCGAAGGGCGCTACGTCGGCACCCCTTCGCTCTTTTTCCGTCTAGGCGGCTGCAATATGCGCTGCGAAGGTTTTGGCTGCGTCGAGACGGCACCTGACGGTACGCACGTCGTGGGCTGCGACACCGTGTATGCCGTCGATCGGCACCATTTTGGACATACGTGGCAGAGTATCGAGGATTGGCATAGCTTGCTGGGCATCATGCAAAGCTACGACTTGCCTGCCGATGTGGACGTCGTTTTTACCGGCGGAGAACCGCTGCTCTACGCCCATACCCCGCAGCTTCTTGGCTTTGTCGAATACCTCATTAGCCGCCACCACCGCGTCACCTTCGAGACCAACGGCTCCGTCGCGGTCGATTTTGTGCGCCATCGGGTCTACAAATCGTGCATCTTCGCCCTCTCGATCAAGCTCTCTAACAGCGCAGAGCCGTATGAGCGGAGGGTGCGCCCTGAGGTGTTTAGGAGTATTATCACCGAAGCGGACGAGGCGTTTTTCAAGTTTACCGTCGATTCTGAGGCGCTGGAGCGAGAGATCGAAGCGATCACCGCGCAGGCCCCAAAATGTCAGGTGATGTGTATGCCCAAAGGGGGCAGCAAAGCGGAGGTCGAAGCCAACACGGAAGCGACGATCGAGCTGTGCAAACGCAAGGGCTATTGCTACAGCGACCGGCTGCATATTCGCATTTGGGATCAAAACAAAGGGGTATAGATGCTGATTCGCAAACAGTTCAAGTTTGAAAATGCCCACATTGTACGCGGGTGCAGCTCCGAGCGCTGCCGCGCTTCGCTGCATGGACACTCGTACATCGTCGAGGTGCTTTTTGAGTCGAACTTTCTCGATCACGGACAGATGGTGTACGATTTTGGGCTGATGAAGCGCCATCTCAAAGAGCTGATTGATGGGTTTGACCATGCGATCACCCTTTGGGACGCTGATGATCCGGAGTACATTGAATCGATGATGCGCCACTCAAGCCGCTATGTCTTGCTGCCCGTATCGCCTAGCGCGGAGCAGTTTAGCCGCGTTTTTTTTGTGCTGATCGATCGGCTGATGAGCCTTACATGTACCGTCAACGGCGAGCGGGAAGTGCGCCTGCACAGCGTGATCGTGCATGAGACGGCTACGGGTTATGCTCAGGGTTTTCGCGAGGATGCGTACAATCCGCAGATGGGCGTGATCGCTCTTGAGCGCATCGTCTATAGCGACGCGGTGCGCGAGGGGTGGAGCGACGCAGCGCTCATGCGTAGGCTAATTGAGGGAGATGCGTTTATCAATCCGACGACGGTGTGAGCGTCCAAAACGGTTTGTTACATGTAAAGCTATAGCGCGTCGGAAACATCCGCACCGTTGCGTCCGCTTCGAGGTTGCAGCCATCGGCGTCTAGCAAGATCCAGCCGTTGGCCTGCGCCATCGGCGAGACCATCCCCGGCGAGGCTTTGGCGGCGGGCTCGAAATGGCTTCCGTCAAACCATCCCGGCAGCAAAGTGACACGCCCGTTTTTGAGGCGCAGCGGCGATTTTAGCTTTACATGTAAGGGTTTGAGGTACTTCTCGCCATCACCGCTGAGTGCCAGCAAGATGCTTTGGCCAAAGAGCTCGAAATTAAGCGCCGCCGCCATCGGATTGCCCGGAAGGCTCAGCACCAAAGTGCGCCCGATGCGTCCAAAGGTGGTGGGTTTGCCCGGTTTGATCTCGACCTTGTCAAAAAAGGTCTCCATACCAAAACGCGCAAAAGCCGCCTTGGTGAAATCGGCTTCGCCCACGCTCACACCGCCGGAGGTGATGATCAGATCGGCGTCCAGCGCCGATTCGATGTGTTTGGCAAGATCGTCGATGGAGTCGTGCGCGGTGCCGATGAAGCAGACCTCACAACCAAGCTCTTTGGCGCGCAGTACAAACGTGGGGCTGTTGGTGTTGTAGAGCTGATGCGCCTCAAGCGATTCAAAGTGCATCCGCAGCTCGCTGCCCGAGGCAAAGACCGCAACGCGCGGCTTTTGATAGACCAGCACCTGTGAGATGCCCTGAGAGGCGAGCAGGGTGATCTGGTGGGCGTAGAGCCTTGTACCGCGGCGCAGCAGGGTTTGTGCCGCGCGGATATCTTCGCCGCGCCGTCTGATGTGTTGGCCCTGGCGAATGGAAGCGGGTAGGGTGACCCCTTGCGCGGACGTTTGCGTCTCTTCTTGCGGGACGACCGCTTCACACCCCTGAGGGATACGCGCACCCGTCATGATCTTCATCACCGTTTGGGGGGCCAAAACATGCGCTTCACGCCCACCGGCGAGGATGGTGCCGCCAAGAGCTAGGGTCTCTCCGGCGTCGTTACATGTAAGGGCGTAACCGTCCATCGCCGAGTTGTCAAAAGGGGGGAGGTCGTGCGCGGCGATGATCTCTTGGGCCAAAACGCGCCCCGAACACGCCTCAATCGCGACGATCTCCGTCCCCTTGGGCCCGACGTGCCGATAGATTTGGTTGAGGGCTTCTTCGACGCTAAGGGCCACACGCAATCCTTTTTTGGGGCTATTATAGGCTTTCTTGTGTAAAATCCGCTTTATGAATGAAATGTATCAACTCACCTTGACTATCCACTTTTGGGGCACGGTAGCGATGGTGCTTATCGCGCTGCTCAATCTGGCGCATCTGCGCCTCTCAAGCGACATCCGCCGCTACGCCAAAAAGATGCGTATGGTGATGCCGATGATGGGCTCGCTGCTTTTTTTGATGCTCTTTACCGGGGCTGTGATGATGGCGGCCAAGCATCTTGACTTCACCTTTGCCAATATCGTGATGATTGTGTTTAACATCCTTATGATCGTGCTCGAATCCAAACGCTACGCCAGACTCAAGCATCTCAATCTTAAGCCTGAAGATGCTTTTGAAGGGTACAAGCGTTTAGCGACGCGCTTACTGTTCATTGAGCTAGGCGGCATGGCGCTGATTGCGGTGTGGATGCTGGCATGATTTTTAGCTACGCCCTCGATGCAGGAGCTGCGACGCTTCATCTGCGCGGGGAAGAGTATAAATATCTCATCAAAGCACGCCGCCACCGTGTCGGCGACCGATTGGCGTTTCGCCATAGCGAAGAGCCGCACATGCTTTACATGTACACGCTGGAGTCGATTGATGCTAGAGAAGCAACGCTCACGCTGGAGTCGCAGGAACTGCATCAAGTTGGGCCCAAGAAAGCCCTGCATATCGGCTGGTGCCTGATCGATCCCAAGTCGATAGAGAAAGTTTTGGCGATGCTCAACGAATGCGGCGTCACGCAGATCACCTTCATTACATGTAAACGTAGCCAGAAGGATTTTCGACTCGATTTTGCGCGTATGGAGCGGATTTTGGAAGCATCCAACCAGCAGTGCGGCCGCAGTGTGCCGATGGTGCTGGAGACGGAGCGCTCACTTGAGGCCTTTGTGCGGCGTTATCCGCACTCTGCGCTGCTTGATTTTGGCGGCGGTGTGCTTGAGGGTGCGCTTGAAGTCGTGGTGTTGGGCTGCGAAGGCGGTATCGATCCACAAGAGCGCGCCCTCTTTGCGCCGGAGCGGATTGTCGGCTTTGATACGCCGCTGGTACTGCGCTCTGAAAGCGCCGCCCTCGCCCTTGCAAACAAACTAGTGCTATAATTTTTAATCCCGCACCAAAGGGAGTGCAACCGTGTTGTCTCACCCCAAAAAATACAAACTTGCGACCATGTTCTCAATCATGTTCTCAGTCGCCTTCGCTTCGATTTCGGCGCTTTTTTACTACTATGATTATGCAAGTGAAAAAGAGACGCTTCAGCAAAATCTCCGTGCTCAAGCTCACTCTATTCTCGATTTTGCCGGCGTATTGCTGGAGTCGCGTAACGAGAAGTTTTTCAGTGGCGCATCAAGCGAAATCCCCCAAAACATTCAAAATGAGGTCTTTACCCGTTTTACGCAGACGTCACAAGGCAAGGTCTTTTACAAAGAGGCTTCCGACGATCCCGTGACCGCGACGAACAAGGCAACCCCGTATGAAAGTGATCTGATCGATTATTTCAAAAAAAATCGTGATGTGAAAGAGGCGGAGCGTATTGTCGAAGATGGTGGAAAGCCATATTTTTTGGTGGCCAGACCGATGATCAGCGAAGAGCGCTGCATGATGTGCCATCCTACATGGCGCCCTGATGAGGTTATCGCGGTTGAGGATGTTCGGATTGACATGATCGACTACGATACCGCTCTGCGTCACGGTCTTGTGATCACTGTTGTTACCGCGGTGCTCAACATCGTGCTCATTATGTTATTAACCCACTTCCTGTTTCATCGATATGTGGCATCGCGGATCACTAAGGTGCTGGCGGTGATCTTTCGGGTGGAGAAGGGTAATTTTGTCATCGACGACCTGATCCAAGGTGAACCGATCCAAAAAGGCTCAACCAGCAACGAGATCGACCGTCTCTTCCGGCATCTCAATGTCATGGTCGATGTGTTGCGCCCCGTCATCAAAAATGTCGTCAATCAAAGCAAAGAGATGGCTTTTGAGGCAAGCTACGGTTATGTTAAAATCAATCAGACCAATGAGCACGTTGCTGCACAAAACAAGGCGCTCGAGCACTCAAGAGAGAGTATTGATCACGTTCTTTCGCTCAACGGCGCCATGGGCGACAAAATGTTGGAGCTACTTGAAGGGGCGAGACACTCTGCTGAGCATATTGTGGTAGGCGACCGAGAGCTCAAGCATACGCTTACTGAGAGCCGACAGGCTGCCTTGGCGATGGATGAAACCGTCGAATCCATTGCCGCCTTACGCCACTTTTCAAACGACATCTCCAAGACAATGGAGGTGATCTCCGATATTGCCGACGAAACCAATCTGATCGCCCTCAATGCCGCAATCGAAGCCGCTAGAGCGGGCGAGCATGGGCGTGGATTTGCCGTGGTCGCTGAAAAGATACGTGAACTCGCCGAGGTATCTTTGCAAAACGCACACGCGATTTCAAATGTTTTGGAAAAGATTCGCCATAACATTGATCAGGTGATGAAAAATGCGCAACAGGCCAAAGGCGTGATGGCTAGTGTGGGGACGTCGTCGCAAGAGCTTGGGATCCGATTTGCGGATATTCAAGGCAGTATCAATATGATTGTACATGTCTTAGGGGACTTCAAGAGCCAATTCGAACAAGAGACGCGGGAGTTGCAGTCGGCATCTGGGGAGCTTGTATCTGTACAGTCGGCGAGTGAGGTACTGGTTAGGAACGCCGATAATTCTAAAGCCGTGATGAATATTTTGGTACAAAAAAGCGGCGAGCTCAAATCACTCGCGGACGGATTTGAAGTGGTCTTTAATTATCGTGGAGTCAAACGCACCATTATCACGCCCCCGATTCACGCCTCCATACGCAATGGCACGCAAGAGCAGAAGGCGGGTGTTTATCTCTTTGATAGCTCTGTCGGCGGCATCTCTTTTTATGCGGCAGAATCTACCTTGGGCTTTGCGATGAAGATTGGAGACCAAGGTGAGCTGTTGCTTGATACTCCGCTTGAAAATCAGAGAACCATTCGATATGAGGTTGTCTATCTCAGCGAAGAGGCGATTAGGGGACTGTTTTTTTATGGGGCGAAACGACTGTAACTGCTACATGTAATTATTGATTAGCTTAATGTTGCAAAGCGGATTTTATTTCGCTACAATTCGCCCTCAACAATCCGCACCCGTACGGATGAAAAATATATACAGCATGGCGTACTTGACGCGATGCAAAAGGCAAGCAAATGAAAAAAGAGATTCACCCTACCAACGTCTTATGTGAAGTGACCTGCGCCTGCGGTAACACTTTTACCGTCAAATCGACTAAAAATTCTATGCGTATCGATATCTGCAACGCATGTCACCCGTTTTTCACCGGTTCTGAAAAAATCGTTGATACTGCTGGACGTATCGATAAATTCAACAAACGCTACGGCCGCGGCTAAGCGTTTTGAAGCGGGGGTAATATGCTTACCCTTGTTCCCACGCCTATCGGCAATATCGCCGATATCTCACTTCGCGCCATTGAGGCTTTCTCTCAAGCTGATGTTATATTGTGTGAAGATACCCGCGTTACCAAAAAACTGATTCAGCTTCTTAGCGAACGTCACGGCTTACATGTAAAGAATCCTCGTTTTATTTCACTCCACTCTCATAACGAAGCGGAGCTTATTGCCAAATTGGAGCCTTCATTTTTTGATCAAAACGTCATTTACGCCAGCGACGCGGGGATGCCCGGCATCAGCGATCCGGGCGCTCTTTTGGTGCGCTACTGCATTGATGCTGGGGTGGAGTATGATGTGCTTCCTGGAGCCAATGCGCTTTTGACTGCCTTTGCGGCCAGCGGTTTTGCGACCACCAAGATGAGCTTTCAGGGCTTTTTGCCCCATAAAGGCGCAGAGCGTGATGCGGCGCTGGATGCGGCGCTCTTTAATGGTATGACGACGGTGCTGTATGAGTCTCCCCATCGGTTACGCAAACTGCTTGAAGCCTTACATGTAAAGGTGCCGGAACGTCGCCTTTTTCTTGCCAAGGAGATGAGCAAAAAATTTCAGACGTACCTGCATGGCAATGCTTCAGAACTATTGGGCGCGATTACGGATCAGATCAAAGGGGAGTGGGTCGTCGTGATCGAAGCGGGCCCGCA